>JALWME010000086.1 GCA_027083995.1 Sulfurovum sp. | reverse complement strand
CGTCGCAATGATGAGTTAGAGAATATTAATTATCTGTTTGTCACAGATAAAGACAAAAAACTTCGTTATGGTATTGGACTTGATAATTTGATTGCTTTTGATTTCAATAAAACACTCAAAGAAAATATTGAAGAATATCCTGAAAAATTTAAACCAATAACAGCTAGAGATCATGATGATATTGATGATGTTGTTAAAAAATTTCAAGAGTATGATTTAAATTCAATGCCTGTAGTGGATGAAGATGATGTGCTTTTAGGGCGTATTACCTCAGATGACATTTATGATATTATCAATGAACAGGCAACAGGTCAGATGTATCATCTTGCTGGAGTAAATGATGATGCGGAAGAGGATGAAGATATTTTTAAAGCAGGAAAGGTACGTGCCGTATGGTTGGCGATTAATCTTCTTACAGCCATAGTAGCCTCTTTGGTGATAGGTATTTTTGAAGAGACCTTGCAAAGTATAGTAGCATTGGCTATTTTGATGCCAATAGTCGCATCAATGGGTGGAAATGCAGGTACACAAAGCTTAACAGTTGTTGTACGTCAGTTGGCTCTTGGAGATATTGCTAAGCATGATGCTTTTCGTACTATTAAAAAAGAAGTGATACTTTCACTTGTAAATGGTCTCTTTTTTGCTATAATCATGGGAATCATAGCTTCTGTTTGGTTTGACAAGGGGATGATTGGAATAGTTATAGCACTTTCTATGGTTATAAACTTACTATCGGCCGGTTTTTTTGGTTCTATGGTTCCACTTTTACTCAAACGTATGGATGTAGATCCTGCCATAGGCAGTACTGTCATTCTTACAACGGTGACCGATATAGTCGGTTTCTTTAGTTTTTTGGGTTTAGCAACCCTCATATTATTATAAGGATTTTCTCAGTCTATGGACTTGTTAATTTTATATTTTTTACTTGCAGTAGTTATTTCATTTATATGTTCTGTTTTGGAGTCAGTTCTTCTTTCTGTAAACATGCCCTATATCTCTGTTTTGGAAAAAGAACGTCCAAACGTAGGCAGGCTACTCAAATCACATAAAACCAATATCAATATCTCTATCGCCTCTATACTCATCTTAAATACCATTGCCAATACACTAGGTGCTGCAGCAGTTGGAGCCCAGGCAGAGAGTATCTATGGTGCGGGAGCGGTGTTTTATGTCTCTATCGTGTTGACATTTGCTATTTTGTTTCTATCTGAAATTATTCCTAAAACCATAGGGGCAACATACTGGAAAGCCTTAGCCCCTATAGCAGCATATGTTATACAGTTTTTAATTTGGATAAGCTATCCTATTATTCTTTTGACATTATTTGTAACCAAACGTATAAATAAAGATGACGAAGGTATAAGTCTTACACGTCAAGAGCTTATTGAATCCACACTCATGAGTGAAGATGAAGGCATACTCGATGAGCAAGAGTCAGATGTGATAGAGAACATATTGATGCTTGACAGTATTAAGATTCAAGAGATCCTTACGCCAAGAACCGTTGTTTTTGCAATTGATGGCAACAGAAGTATTCAAGATATTGTAAAGAATGAACCTGCGATATTTAAATTTTCTCGTGTGCCTGTATTTGATAAAAGTATAGAGAATATTACAGGTATGGTCATGACAAAAAAAATCTTCAAACAAGCACTTGAAAATGATACTGTATCACTTAACACCATAAAAAAAGATATCTACAAGATAAATGAAAACATTCCTGTTTCTATGGCATTAGATTTATTTATCAAAAAGAAAGAACATATGTTCTTGGTACAAGACTCCTACGATCAAACAGAAGGTATTGTAACACTTGAGGACTGTGTTGAAACCATCTTGGGTGTTGAGATAATGGATGAGAGTGATTCTCATGCGGATATGCGTGAAGTAGCCAAACAAAAAATGAAGCTTAAGCGTAGGCTTGAGAAATCAGATTTAAATTTAGATTAAATAAGAGGATTTAATTAGATATATTTCTTAAAAGGTATTTAGGATTAAGGTCTTTTTGTCACCATCTGATACATAAAAATCATCACGCTTATACACAGAACTTATAGAAACTAGATTGAACCAATTTTCTGCTAATATCTGCATACAAAATACTATTATACAGGAGACCAGACATGGCCTTATTAGAAGAATATAAAGCACATACAGCCCAGCGTGCAGAACTAGGTGTTCCACCTTTAGCACTTACAGCAGAACAAACAGCTGAGCTTGTAGTGCTGCTTAAAGCAAATCCAGTTGCAGACAAAGAGTATGCAATGGAGTTGTTTAAAAACAAAATACCAGCAGGTGTGGATGATGCAGCATATATCAAAGCAGCATTTTTAAATGACATCATTCAAGGCAATGCATCTTGTACAGAAATAGACAAAGTGTTTGCAACAGTAATATTGGGTACGATGCTTGGTGGGTTTAATGTAGCTCCTCTTGTAGATGCACTTTCAAATTCAGATTTGACCGTTGCAGAGTCTGCCGCAGCACAGTTAAAAAACACCATTCTTGTTTATGATGCATTTAACGACATTAAAGCACTTATGGATGGAGGTAATGCACTTGCAAAAGAGATTATAGAATCATGGGCAAATGCTGAATGGTTCTACAACAAGCCAGAGATGGAAAAAGAGATTACACTTACTGTATATAAAATCCCTGGTGAAACAAATACAGATGACCTTTCACCTGCATCGGAAGCATTTACAAGAGCAGATATCCCTCTTCATGCAAACTCTTTCCTTATAAATAGAATGGATAATCCATTAGATACAATGAAAGAGCTTAAAGAAAAAGGACATCCTCTGGTTTATGTTGGTGATGTTGTAGGTACTGGATCTTCAAGAAAATCTGGTATTAACTCACTTCAGTGGCATATGGGTAGAGATATACCTTTTATTCCTGGTAAAAGAACGGGTGGTGTGGTGATTGGTGATATTATTGCTCCAATTTTCTTTAATACTGCAGAAGATGGTGGGTGTATACCTATTCAGGCACCCACAGCCAAACTTGAAACGGGTGATGTGATTACACTTAAACCTTTTGATGGTGTCATCGAAAAAAATGGAGAAGTAGTCTCTGAGTTTAAACTTGAACCAAATACACTCCCCGATGAGATGAGAGCAGGGGGACGAGTACCACTTATCATCGGTAAGGGTTTAACTGTGAAAGCCAGAGAAGCATTGGGGCTTGATGCTGGAGATATTTTCATGACACCAGAGATTCCTGCTGATAATGGCAAAGGCTTTACACTGGCACAAAAAATGGTAGGGAAGGCTGCTGGTATGGATGGGGTGAAACCAGGTGTTTACTCAGAACCAGTATGTACAACTGTTGGTTCACAAGACACAACAGGAGCTATGACAAGAGACGAAGTAAAAGATTTGGCCGCTCTTAGTTTTGGTGCAGATTTTGTATTGCAGTCATTCTGTCACACATCTGCATATCCAAAACCAGCAGATATAAAACTTCAACATACACTACCTGATTTTATGGTAGAGAGAAAAGGATTTACTCTTAGACCTGGTGATGGTGTAATCCACTCATGGCTAAACCGTATGTGTCTTCCAGATACAGTAGGTACAGGTGCAGACAGTCATACGAGATTTCCTATAGGTATCTCTTTCCCTGCAGGTTCTGGTCTCGTTGCATTTGCAGCAGTAACTGGTATGATGCCATTAACGATGCCTGAGTCTGTTTTGGTTCGTTTTACAGGTGAAATGCAGCCAGGTATCACACTGCGTGATATGGTAAATGCTATTCCTCACCAAGCGATTAAAGATGGTCTTCTTACTGTTGAAAAAGCTGGTAAGAAAAATATATTTGCAGGTCGTATCTTGGAGATAGAAGGTCTTGAACAACTTAAATGTGAGCAGGCTTTTGAACTTTCTGATGCCTCTGCTGAACGTAGTGCAGCTGCGTGTACAGTCAAACTTGACAAAGAGCCTATCATTGAGTATCTAGAGTCAAATATTGCTCTGATTGAAGAGCTTATCGCTCAGGGTTATGAAGATAAAGCAACACTAGAAAGACGTGCACAAAAAATGAGAGACTGGATAGCAAATCCAGTACTTCTTGAAGCAGACAAAGATGCAGAGTATGCAGCAGTGATTGAGATCAATATGTCTGAGATTAAAGAGCCAATAGTAGCGTGTCCAAATGACCCAGATGATGTCAAAACATTGAGTGAGGTACATGAGGCTGGTCTAAGAGTAGAGATGGATGAAGTATTTATCGGTTCTTGTATGACTAATATTGGACTTTTCCGTGCCAATGCAGAAGTACTTAGAGGGGAAGGACCTGTTGAGACTAAGCTTTGGGTATGCCCTCCAACAAAAATGGATGAGAAGACACTCCAGGAAGAAGGCTACTACTCAGTATGGGGTATGGCAGGAGCAAGAATAGAGCCTCCAGGATGTTCGTTATGTATGGGGAACCAGGCATCCGTAAAACAAAATGCCTGGGTATTTTCTACGAGTACACGTAACTTTGACAACAGACTTGGCAAAGGTTCACAGGTCTATCTAGGTTCTGCTGAACTTGCAGCTGTAGTGGCACTTAAAGGTAAACTTCCTACTGCAGCAGAGTATGCCCAAATCGTTTCAAACAAGATTAAGCCAGAGATGAGTGATGACATCTATAAGTACTTAAATTTCAACAAAGTTTCAAAAGAAGAGCTTGTTGCAATGGTTGAGTAAATAAGATAGTTTATACTCCTA
>JALWME010000085.1 GCA_027083995.1 Sulfurovum sp. | reverse complement strand
CCTGTTGTACCACCTATGAGAGGGTAGAGGTTAAACTTACCATACATCTCACGCCAAAGCTCGTATCCACCTCCAAATTTCATCCATGTAATCATCTCTTCAGATGTAAGCCCTAGTGGCATCCCACCAAAGATAGAAAATGCAGGGTTTTTACCTTTCCAATAGTAGACACCAGAGTGAAAAGCATCTATCTGTGCAGCTGATGTGGCATCAAAGACCTGAAGGGCAGGGACTAGTATGTTTTTAGGATAGACTTTTATCTCAAGGCTACCACCTGAGAGTTCAGAGCAACGCTTAGCAAAAGCGTCTACACCTGTACCCATGATGGGAAAATGTGCAGGCCAAGAAGTAGCAAGTTTTAGAGTGACTTTTTTTACTTTTTTGATGTGTATTGTACCATCTTCAGTCTTCTCTTCTGCTCTATGACAACCACTTACGGCTAAAGCTGTAGCACCTAAGGCAGTACTGGTTAAAAAGTCTCTTCTTTTCATAAAAAATCATCCTTGCATTAATAGACTAAATAGTAACATAAGACTCTTTAAAGGAGTCGTATTGAACTGTCATATCTGCAATGAAAGCACAGAGTCATTTCTGGATGAAAAAACAAACATCACCTACTACCATTGTAAGAGATGTGAATACATCTTTAAATCACCAGAGTATTACCAAGATTTTGATACACAAAAAGAGCGATATAATTTACATACCAATGATGAATTAGATGAGGGGTATAAGGCATATTTTCAGCGTTTTTTAGACTTTATCTTACCTTATGCAGATAGCACTAAAACTGCACTTGATTTTGGCTGCGGAGAGAGTACTGTATTGTCTTCTATGTTAGAAAAAAATGAAGTATCTTGTGACTACTATGACCCCATATATCACCCTATTGCACTAAATAATAGTAAAAAATATGAACTTATTGTTTCTACAGAGGTTTTTGAACATTTACATCAGCCAAAAGTAGTATTTGAAAACTTGGTTGAACGACTGGAAGAGGATGGATATTTGGCATTACAAACACAGTTTCATAGTAACAATATAGAAGATTTTAAAAAGTGGTATTACCATCAGGATCCAACACATATAGTCTTTTTTACAGCAAAAACCTTTAAGGTGTTATGTGAGTTATTTAAGTGTGAATATCTCGAAGATAATGGTTTAAATATGGTGATACTGAAGAAGAGTCTAAAATAGACTGTTTTCTTCTTTTATTTTATTTAAGATGCTTCTGTCTGCATTGTATATGAAGGCATAGTTAAAGAGAGTATTTTTGAGTATCTCTCTTAGCTCTTCTTCTGTTTCAAACCAATGTGGTCTGTCTATACCATGTACTTTGGTCTTAGGTGGTGTGATAACAATGGCTTTTACCCAAGTATTTGTACGCCTTATGTACTCTTTGGCTTTTATAATATCTTCAATATTGTCAGTAAAGATAGCTACTTGGTCACTCTGACTAGAACGTGTACTTTGTAGATGGGTATCTATGTAGACTGGTGTAAAGTGTTTGGTATGTTTTAAGCGTTCCAGGTCATAAGGTAGGGCATTTTCATTACAAAAATGTATCACACGCAACAGATACTCTAAGTGAAAAGGTATGAGGTCTTTTTCCTGATAGACAAAGCCTCCTACCTTAAATGTGGTCTTAAAGAGTGTGTCAAAAACTACATATCCTTCTACCTCTTTTTCAAGTTTTGGTACATCTGGTTTGATAAGTTCCATCAACGCTTTATCAGTACCTACAAAAAGAGAATTATCTGTATTGAGTATCTGTTCAAACACTTTACGCCAATCATTTGATATGAAAGATATATTGGTTTTGTGTGTAAGTATCATCTTTAAAAAAGTAAGTTCATGTACTGTGATATAAAAAAACTGTGACTCTTTCCTAATCGTAACATATCGGATAAGTTTAAAAGCTGCCAGTTGAATATCTGAGACTTTAATCCATGCTATTTCATCATCTTTTCTAATTATAGTTTCATCATCATAAATGATTGCATAGGCACCATTGACCAAAGCTTGGTCTATCTCCTTTTGGTTAGACGAGAAGAAAAGATCACCTTGGTCTACTTTGGAGACGAAGACTGTAGCTGATTCTATGGCTTGGACTTGCGGTGTGTTGCTGAGTGTTCCCTCTGTGAGATTTACAATGTCTTCTATTTTCATCTTAACGTATGGGTGTTCCAGCGACCTTAGGCTTTTGTGGTCGTATCATGCACAGTCCCTCTTCATCTTTCGCAGCCAAAAGCATACCTTCTGACTTGAGTCCCATGAGTTTAGCTGGCTTAAGGTTTGCTACTACACAGACTTGGGTATCTAACATCTCTGCAGCAGAGTACCACTCTTTTATGCCTGCTACAACCTGTCTGGGTCTATCTTCACCTATGTCAACTTGGAGCAAGAGAAGTTTTTTACTCTTTGGTACTTCTTGGGCTTCTACTACTGTACCTACTTTAAGAGAGGTTTGGAAAAACTGATCGATGCCTATAAGGGCGATGCCTTCTGTTTTATCATCACCTTGAGTAGCTTTGGACTCTTTGGGAGCTATCTTTGTGTCCACTGGTTCTATCTGTTTTAAAAGAGGCTCTTCTATACGTGGAAAAAGTGGGTCTGTTTTTTCTAGCACAAAGGGTTCAAGAAGTCTATCTTCTTTAATCAATCTATGCCATGAAGTGTTGTCTATAGTAAAGTGTAGGGCAGTAGATATTTTTGTACATACAGCTGGCATGACTGGATATAGCATCACAGATACTTTTGCTAAGATAGCTACGATAAGACCGTTGAGTGCCATAGCCTCTGCTTCTTTGCCATTTTTCATTAAGTTCCAAGGCTCGTATTTGTCTATAGCTTTGTTTGCCACAGTAAGTGGACGCCAAAGCTCTTCGAGGTAACGGTGTATCTGCATCTCAAAGAGTAGGGGGTCTAGTTTTTTCAAAGAGGTAGCTACATCATCAAGTTCTGTTTGGTAATACTTGGCTACATTGCTCGAGTCTACCTTGCCTTCAAAGTATTTTCCAGACATTCCTATGACTCTGTTGAGTAAGTTTCCAAGGTCATTACCAAGGTCAGAATTGATACGGTCTATGAGTGCTTTTTGACTAAAATCACCATCTCCGCCAAATGGTACTTCACGAAGCATAAAGTAACGGAAGTTATCTAAGCCATAAGCATTTGCCACCTCTTTTGGGTCTACCACATTGCCTTTGGATTTGGACATCTTTTCACCATCACGTGTCCACCACCCATGTGCTGCAATATGTTTAGGAAGAGGCATATCCAAGCTCATCAAAAATGCTGGCCAGTAGATAGCATGAAAACGTAATATGTCTTTACCTATGAGATGTATGCGTGCTGGCCATTGATCCATCTTTGCATCATCTGTACCGTAGCCAAGTGCAGTAAGGTAGTTCATGAGTGCATCGAGCCATACGTACATTACATGTTTTGGGTCATTCATATCTTCTGGAAGTTTTACACCCCAGTCAAATGATGTACGTGTGATGGAGAGATCTGTCAATCCACCTTCCACAAAACGTATCACTTCGTTTCTTTTACTTCTTGGTAAGATAAAATCTGGATTCTCTTCATAGTACTGCAAAAGTCTATCTTGGTAAGCAGAGAGTCTAAAAAAGTAAGACTCCTCTTCCACAACAGTTGTACTTTTACCACATTCGGGACAAAACTCCTCATCTACAAGCTGCATAGCAGGGAAAAATGTCTCACACGAGATACAGTAGTGACCTTTGTAGGTATCTTTATAGATATCACCATTGCTGTGCATGGTAGAAAAGGCTTTTTGTACACCTTTCATGTGGTCTGTATCTGTAGTACGTATAAATTTGTCATAGGATATATCAAATTCATCCCAAAGATTTTTAAATGTTGCAGAGATTTCATCTGCATAGGTTTGTGTACTTTTACCTCTGCTTTTGGCAGCCTCTTCTATCTTTTGTCCATGTTCGTCTGTTCCTGTAAGAAAGAATGTCTCTAAACCTGTCATACGTGAGTATCGTGCAAGGGTATCTGCAATGATAGTCGTATAGGCATGACCAATATGTGCAATATCATTCACATAATAAATCGGGGTTGTGATGTAGGCTTTGTGGCAAGTATCTGACATAGTGTAATTCCTTAACAAATGAGTTTTGGTTTACCTGCGAAGAGTAAATTTATAAATGAGATTCTAACCAAAGTATGCTGTGGTATGGGTAATTGTTTGGTTTTATCTTTTAGAGTATAAATCAGGTAATACTTAAGTAATGAAGATTTGGTAAATTTATACAAAGTATTTAACTTTATGATAAGGATTTTATGATGGTTATCACGTTAAATGGAACACATACGCAAGAGAGAAATGTACGTAAAAATATTTATAAAACAGCATTATTATCACTTTTTGACAAAAAAAAGATTTGGAATAGCTTGAATGAAGCTAGACTGACTAAGCAGAAAAGTGTTCAAGTTTCAAAAGATATCCTTAAAAACAAAAAGCTCTATACCTTGGAAAATAAAAAGTATTTTAAGGTTATTGGGTATAGTACTGAGTTTTATATACAAGCTGATACATTGAATTATATTCCTTCTTCACAGTTCATTGTGCAACTTTGTACCTATACATTTAATGGTTTGCGATCAAAAAAAGGACTCATGAAGATTGATAAAAGCAACAATAAAATTTATATCTCAGAAGATATGCTTCATGTACACTTTAAATCGTATGAAATTGAAGACAAG
>JALWME010000084.1 GCA_027083995.1 Sulfurovum sp. | reverse complement strand
GATGAATGTCGCGATGAAGGTATGCTTGTTGGTCTAGATAAAGTCCTTGCAAAAAATAATAAAGATATCATTATTGTCCTACACCAAATGGGAAATCATGGACCTGCATATGCACAACGATATCCTCAAGCTTTTAGAAAATTTACACCTGAATGTAAAACCAATCAACTAGAAGAGTGTACAAAAGAAGAGATAAGCAACGCCTATGACAATGCATTGCTCTACACTGACTATTTCCTTTCTAAAATAATAGCTTTCCTAAAAGAGTATGAAGATAATGCATACACTGCTATGATTTATGTTGCAGACCATGGAGAGTCATTGGGTGAGAATGGACTCTATCTTCATGGTTTACCCTACTTTATGGCACCAGATCATCAAAAACATGTAGGAGCATTAATGTGGTTTGGAAAAGACTTTCCCATAGATACTACTTTGCTCAGACATAAAGCAAAAGAGACATATAGCCATGATAACCTCTTCTCTACACTCTTGGGTATCTTTAATGTAGAAACAGAAGTGTATGATAAAAAGATGGATATCTTAGCTCAATAAATCTTTCACACTCTGAAGAGGGTCTTTACCTTCTTCTATCATGGCATACACTTCTGCTGCAATAGGCAGATAGATACCTTTATCTCTGGCTATCTTATGTAAGGCCTTTGCTGTAGGAACACCTTCAGCAACTTCAGCCAAGTCATTCAATATTTCATCCATATTTTGACCTTTTGCCAATCCAAGCCCTACTCTATAGTTACGAGAAAGTGTTGAACTTGCTGTCAAAAACAAATCACCTGCTCCACCCAAAGAGAGAAAAGTCTCTCTCTTCGCACCAAATGCCTCTCCAAAACGTGTCATCTCTACAAGTCCACGTGAAATGAGTGCTGCTCTTGCGTTGTTGCCAAGTCCCAATCCATCGCAGACACCACCAGCGATGGCGATGACATTTTTATATGCTCCTGAGACCTCTGCTCCAACCACATCATCACTTACATACCCTTTTATAAATTTAGGTAAGGCATCTGCATAGGCTTGTGCTAGAGTTTTGTTTTTAGAGCTTATCTTTAGTGCTGTAGGTAATGATTTTTGCACTTCGGCTGCAAATGAAGGTCCAGAGATAAAAGCCAATCTATCTTCACTCACATAGTTGCCATAAACTTCATTAAGAAAAGCACCTGTACTCGTCTCTATCCCTTTGGCAGCTACAAGTATGTTTTGACCATAATCTACAAAATATTCTTCTAGCCACTCACGAACAGATTGTGCAGGAACAGCGATGACAAGATATTGACACTTTAATGCCTCCTGTATGGTAACAAAATTTTCTATCTCTTTTACGTTGCGAGAAGAGATCACCACATCATTATTTTGACTATATGCATGATAGAGTGCTTTCCCCCATTTACCTGCTCCTATGATGGCTATTTTCATACTTCTCTCTCTTTAATGCGATTAATCACATGAACCAACTGCTGAAGTTGTCCCAGTGACAACGCAATTGGAAGAACTTTGTTCTGTAAACGTTTTAACATAGTCATTTTCATACTTTTTTCTCCTTTTCTTGCACCATTTCTACAAAAATAGATGCACTCTCTTCATACATGTCAAATATTTTACTTACACCTGCAAGAAGAAGTTTTCTATTGTCTTCTTTAGAGTCTGAAAGGGCTACAATCTCACCCTCAAAGCCATTGGTTCGAAGTGTAATACTCCTATAGACATTAAGCGATTCATCCAGCATCGCACAGATAACAATATCATCTGCCAAAAAAGAGATATCACTTTCATGGATATCTATTTGATACACATTTTTAAAGCCATTTTTCTGAGCTTCCATGATAACCTCCTCTTCTACTTCGTAGACTCTCACCGTTATGCCCTCATTTTGTAGCATATGACAAAGTGTAATACTTTTATGACTATAGCCAAATAGGGCAATACCTTTTTCTTCCTCTTGACAATGCCTTAAAAGATATGAAAAGGCTCTCTTGTTTGCTACCTCATAGGGTTCGACAGTACCATTTACTTTGGTAGCTTCATACTGTGCTTTTAATTGTGGCTGGTTCATACGTGAGAACACAATACTCTTTGCATAAATACTTTTGGCATTGAGTATAAAATAGATATTGTCTATATCAGAACTTCTTAGTGTCAACATCGCTGCTATATTGTCATTATGATACAGTGCTTTTATGATTTTTGCACTTGAACCATCTGCGCGTATCACATTATATCCATCTTCAAGAGCTTTAGATACCTTCTCTCTCTCTTCTTCTATAATTACTGGCTCATAGATTTTATGATGTTGAAGTTTTTTAGCTATGGTAGCACCTAAATGTCCATAGCCATTGATGACCACCACATTATGCATTTTGTTGACATGCTTGATACTGTCTTGATTACGCAATTCATCAAAACGCTCTGAAAAAGCTGAGACCATCACCGAAGTTACAAATGAAATCATAGCAATACCAAAAATAATACCTATCATAGAGACAATTTTTCCCACTTCAGTTACAGGAGATATGTCTCCATACCCAACAGTAGAAATAGTAATCAATGCCCAATAGACAGCATCCAGATAGGAGCCTAACTTATCATTGATACCAAACTCCAAAAGATAAAAGATTGAACCCAATGTAAATGTAATAGCAAAAAGCATATACCCCAAAAAAACAAACTCAAAACGTTTTTTAAGCAATGCATCAAAAAGACTAGAAGCACCATGCATATAGTGATAAAGTTTTAACAGTCTTACAATCCTAAATTTGGGAAAAATTGCGATAAAGTCGATTAGTGCTGGCAAAGAGAATATATATCTTAATTTTGATTTTACAATAGGCCAATACTTACTGCCTCCAGACTGATGCTGAGCAAGAATACTTTTATGTACATCATGGCTAATCCATAAACGCAATAAGTATTCCAAAGCAAATACTGCAGTAACCACATACAGATCAAAGTCTACAAACCACTCAGGTATTTTTCCAGATTTTCCTAAAATAAGTATGGAAATTGAAATAATAATGAGAAATATCATAAAGGCATCAAAATACTTTTTATAGGGGTAGTGAATATCTGTAAGCAAAGCACGAAAAAAGGATTTTGTTTTTTGGTATCTGGAAGATTTGTCTATGGCTTCTGAGAGTTGAAAAATAAAATTATGGATAATATTAACCTCCGTAGGATGCTATCTCGAGAGTACACCTTTTTTGTATTTATTATTTTGTTGTCAGGGATAACACCCTGCCTTAACCTAAACGCTCTTTTAAAAGTGTATTCACTTTGGCTGGGTTTGCTGTACCTTTACTTGCTTTCATGGTCTGCCCCACAAAGAAACCAAAGAGTTTCTCTTTGCCCCCTTTATACTGCTCAACTTTATCTTGGTTGTTTGCAAGTATCTCATCAATAATAGCAAGTATCGCACCATCATCACTCACCTGCGTAAGTCCAAGTTCCACTATGAGTGCTTCAATATCACGTATCTCATTTTTCATCATATAATCAAGTATCTCTTTGGCACCTTTACCTGAGATAGTATCATCAGATATTTTAGAAACCAAAGTGCCTAGTGTTTTTGCATCTATTGGAGAGTTTTCTATACTAAACCCTTCCTTGTTCAGACGACCTAAAAGTTCAGAAGTAAGCCAAGTGACAGCTGTCTTGGCTACTGCACCCTGTTCCAACATCTCTTCAAAATACTCTGCCATCTCCTTATCTGCTGTAATTACAAGTGCATCATATGGCTTAATACCCAGCTCTTCAACATAACGCTTTACTTTAGCATCAGGAAGTTCGGGCATTATTTTAGCTTCATCTATCATCTCTTGTGTCACAATAAGTGGACGTAAATCTGGGTCTGGGAAATAGCGGTAGTCAGCGGCTTCCTCTTTGCCCCGCATAGAACGTGTCACCCCAGTATCTACATCCCAAAGGCGTGTCTCCTGATAGACCTCCTGCTCATAGATACCATCTTCGTAGGCCTCTGTTTGACGTTGTACTTCATATGCTATGGCTTGGGATACGAACTTAAATGAGTTGATATTTTTAATCTCTACCCTTGTACCAAATGCCTCTTGTCCTTTAGGACGTACAGAGACATTGACATCACATCTAAATGACCCCTCTTGCATATTTGCATCACTTATGTCCAAATAACGTACAGTAGAGTGAAGTTTTTTTAAAAATGCTACTGCCTCATCTGCACTACGCATATCAGGATCCGAGACTATCTCAAGCAGTGGTGTACCTGAACGGTTTAAGTCAACTTTTGAATAGTCTCCCTCATGTATGTTTTTTCCTGCATCTGCTTCAAGGTGTGCCTGTGTCATTCCTATGCGTTTTTGTGAGCCATCGTCCAAATCAATAAACAACTCACCTTTTTGTACAATGGCACGACTAAGCTGTGTAATTTGATACGCCGAAGGGCTGTCAGGATAAAAGTAAGATTTTCTGTCAAAGTATGAGGTATGATTAACATTGGCATTGATAGCATACCCTAATCTCATCGCTTTAATGGCTGCAGCCTTGTTAACCACAGGCAAAGCTCCAGGAAGTGCTAAACAAGTAGGGCATGTGTTGCTGTTTTGATGCTCTGCAAAGCTTGTAGCACATGCACAAAAAAGTTTGGTTTTTGTATTCAACTGCACATGTACTTCAAGACCGATAACGGTTTCAAACATAGGTTAAATCCTTAGTAAATAATTGGATTAATTATAGCGTTTTGCTTATTTAAGGTAGGTTATTGTCTTTTTGCTTAAGAAGTTTTTCTAGTAATAGTGTTTGTTTTTTAAGTTCTATATGTTTCTCTTTATTTGT
>JALWME010000083.1 GCA_027083995.1 Sulfurovum sp. | reverse complement strand
AAGGTGAGGCTTTAACGCTGTCAGCATATCCACTCCACAGTAATCCACCAAGAGCAGCCAAGCCTACACTTTGCACGCTTTTTGCCATAAAGTTTCTTCTGTTGTTTGAGTAGTTATTAGCTGCCATCGTCTCTTATACCTTATAGAGTTTTACTGCACATTTTTTAAAGTCTGTCTGTTTTGACATTGGGCATGTTGCATCAAGACATACTTTGTTGATGAAGACTTTTTCATCAAACCATGGTACAAATACAAGTCCTTGTGGCACACGATTACGTCCTCTAGTCTCTACTCTTGCTTTAACTTTACCACGGCGTGAGTCTACCCATATGAGTGAGCCTTGTTTGAATCCTTTTTCTTTAGCATCCTTGGGATTCATGTAGCAAAGTGCTTCAGGCACTGCACGGAAAAGTTCAGGTACTCTCATCGTCATTGTACCAGAGTGCCAGTGTTCAAGAACACGCCCTGTACAAAGCCAAGTGTCATACGTCTCATCTGGCATTTCAGGAGGATCCATATACGGTCTTGCATAGATTTTGGCTTTATTTTTCAATGACTTTTTATTTTTATCTTTAATACCCTTGAGATCACCTTGTGCCAATGCTTTAGCCAATGTTCCATAAAATGCAAAATCTGTAGCACCTGTTTCTTTTGCTGCTTTTGCTGCATATGGATCATACTTGACATTAAATCTCCATTGTGTCTCCTTGCCATCAACCACTGGCCACTTAAGCCCTCTTACTTTGTGATACACCTCAAATGGAGCCAAGTCATGCCCATGTCCTCTACCAAATGACGCATACTCTTCAAAGAGGTACTCATGAATCATAAATCCATACCCTTTCCAGGGTTTACCATCTGAACCTAGTACATTTCTGCTGTCTCCACGTGATTCAGTATCATCGTACTCTGCTTGAGGAAACTTATCTGTTAATTTGTATGACTTTGCTCTATCATTAGCAAATAAGATTTCATACATAGTTGTATCTTCGTTATAGCCCATTTTTTTGGCATCTTGGATAACATTTGGCAGTTTTTTACCATTTCTCAGTGTACTCTCTCCCCAAAGATCTTTTACAGTAAACCTTTTAGAAAGCTCTACCCACTGCCATGTGTCTGACATTGCGTCACCTACAGGAAGAACCTGTTGTCTCCAGTGCTGGGTACGACGTTCTGCATTTCCATAGGCTCCCCACTTCTCATAAATCATCGCTGAAGGGAGTACAAGATCAGATACTTTGGCAGAGATACCAGGGTACCCGTCACTTGTTACAATAAAGTTGTCCATCTCACGAGCTGCTTTTATCCAATGTGTTGCTGTTGCTGTATCTTGGTATGGATTACATACATTTACCCATGCAAACTTAATGACACCATCTTCGATATCTCTATGTATTTTCATTATATGTTGATTACCTACAGGGTTAATCGTCCCGTCTGGTATATGCCAACTTTTTTCAGCAACCTTTCTATGTTTAGGATTTTTTACCATCATATCTGCAGGAAGTCTATGACAGAATGTTCCTACTTCTCTGGCTGTACCACAGGCACTTGGCTGTCCTGTAAGTGAGAATGCACCAGAACCTGGTTTGGCTTGTTTGTTCAATAAAAAATGTACGTTATAGGAGAGTGTATTGACCCAGGTACCCCGTGTATGTTGGTTCATACCCATTGTCCAGAATGAAACTACTTTTCTGCCTTTTTCTATATAAAGGTCAGCCAGTGCTTGAAGTTTTTTCTTATAGACTTCAATGTCCTCATTTGGGTCACCCTTGGTAGTTTTAGCAGTATACTCAAGCGTGTAAGGTTCTAATGACTTTTTATACTCGTCAAATGAAATCTCCCAGTGTTTCAATGTACCAGCAGTATGTTTCATCTCATCACCTGCTTTATAGCCATAAGGTGCCAGTGCAGGTGCTTCTTTTTGGGAGACGATAGTTTTCATTTCTTTAGATACAATTTGCATCTCCAAATCTGAGTACTTCCCGTCTTTTAGAGACTTTTCACCCTCTCTTCTCATACCATACCCGATATTTACAGGTCCAGCAGCAAAAACCATATGCTTTTTGACAAAATCCCAATCAATGATTTTTTCAGCTTCATCTCTCATGACTATCTCTCGTGCGATATAGTTCCATAGCGTTAAATCTGTATTTGGAGAGAAGATAATTTCTATATCTGCAAGGTCAGAGGTTCTATGTCTATAGGTAGAGATATTTACTACTTTTACTTTGTCAGGGTTAGAGAGTTTTCTATCTGTAACTCTTGACCACAAGATAGGGTGCATTTCTGCCATATTTGAACCCCAAGTTACCACAGTATCTGTAAGTTCGATATCATCATAACATCCACTTGGCTCATCTATACCAAATGTTTGGTAGAAACCGACAACCGCGGATGCCATACAGTGTCTAGCATTTGGATCAATAGCATTAGAGCGAAAACCTGCTTTCATCATTTTCTGAGCAGCATACCCTTCCATCACAGTGTACTGACCTGATGCAAATATACCTACACCTTCAGGACCAGACGCTTTGAGTGCTTTTTTGATATGCACTTCCATCTCATCAAAGGCACGCTCCCAGCTTACTGCTTTAAACTTACCTTTTTTATCGAACTCACCTTTGTCATTCATACGAAGCAGTGGTGTTTTAAGTCTATCTGCACCATACATAATTTTCGCATTAAAATACCCTTTAATACAGTTAAGTCCCCTATTCACTGGGGCTGCGGGATCACCTTTTACAGCAACAATACGCCCACCTTTGGTTGCAAGCATAATCCCACAACCTGTACCACAGAAGCGACAAGCCGCCTTGTCCCATCTCCATGTCGACTCAGCTTTTTGTGCTGCCGCTTGTGCTTCTTTAGGTACACTTATTCCCACTGCACTTGCTGCGGCGACTGCGGCTGAATTTTTTAAAAAATCACGTCTGTTTAATGACATCTTTCCTCCTTTTTATTTTATTCTGCTTCTTGCTAAAGTTCTACCTTTTTACAAGGCCAAACACAACTCTATTTATCTAATATACATAACTAGCATAGCACTATAGAAAAAGTGAATGCTTGACATATATCAAAAAGTAAATGTTTTTGTATTATTTGTTAGGAAATTGTGAAAAAGATAATTCAGAGTATTCTACTCTTATATGTAAAAAGGTGTCTTGGGTAAAAGTTCATAAATTATATTTATGAACTTTTACCGATAGTATTGGTATCTATAATGTATCTGAGTGCATCTTCATTAAGTATGGTCACTACATGTTGCTCTATAGTAATAATCTCTTCTCTTTTGAATTTAGTCAATGTACGAGACAAAGTCTCTGGCGTAATATTGAGAATAGATGCAATCTCTCCATTTTTTAAACGTTCGAATACCGTAGGATTATGATATATAACATCGGCTATTTTAGCTTCTGAAGAGTAGATAGTCTCTTTATGAAAAAGATCTGCTATAAGTTTCATTCGCTTAGACAAAGCTGTAATCAGAGACATGGAAAAGTCAGCATCATGTAAACATTCATAAATTTTTTCTAAAGGCAGTAATCCCACAGTCCCATTTGTTAAGAATTCACATGTTGCGGGGAAAGGGACTTTTTCAAAGGCAGCAAAAAGAGCAATGATTTCAGGTGCTGTAAAATTATGCATATGTACCTGTGTACCTTTAGGAGTTGTTTTATATAATTTTACAGTACCCTCAAGTAATATTTGTAGATAATCACTGACATCACCTTCATAAAATACAACAGAATTTTTTGTATATTGATGTATATGCATTTGTGCTTGTAGATTTTCTAGGTCTTCTTGCCTCAGTCCAGAGAAAAGTGCCATATCTTGAAGTGTATACATCTATAGTTTATCCCTTCTTACCCACAATCATAAAAAGTATAACATATACATATGAATACAATACAAACTTATTTTATAATTCTAGATTTAATGTTATGGCAGATACTAAAAAGTTACATTCATTTGCTCATAATATAATCCACTATTAACAGCTTTTTAGCTATTATCTATATCAAATTTCACCATAAGATATATACTATGGGCAGCAAGGCAGTATAAATGAACAAAGCAAAATATATTTGGATGGACGGTAAACTGATACCTTGGGATGAAGCAACCGTACACGTACTTACACATACTCTACACTACGGTAATGGTGCTATAGAAGGAACCAAAGCCTACCCTACTGTAGATGGCAGATGTGCCATTTTTAAACTACAAGAACATACAACAAGGCTACTGCATTCTGCCAAAATGACACTTATGGATGTACCTTATACAGTGGAAGAACTCAATGCTGCACAAGTAAAACTTCTTCAGGAAAATGCGCTTTTTAACGGTGCATATCTGCGTCCACTGGTCTATTTAGGTTATGGTGTTATGGGAATTTACCATAAAGACTGCCCTGTCAATGTATCTATCTCGGCATGGGAGTGGGGTGCATATCTGGGTGAAGAAGGGCTTAAAAAAGGTATACGCCTCAAAATCTCTTCCATGACAAGAACTCCAAATACCTCAGGTATGGGTAAAGCAAAAGCTGTTGCAAACTATCTAAATTCACAGATGGCCAAGTTTGAGGCAATTGAAGCTGGATATGACGAAGCTTTACTTCGTGATGACCAAGGCTATATTGCAGAAGCAAGTGGAGCATGTTTTTTCATGGTCAGAGATGGGAAACTTTACTCTCCACCATCGGACAATACACTGGAGTCTATCACCCAACAGACTATCATAGATTTAGCGACAGATATGGGTATAGAAGTTATACGTCGTCGTATCAGCCGTGAAGAAACCTATATCTCTGATGAGTGTTTCCTTACAGGAACCGCAGCAGAAGTAACCCCAGTACGTGAAATAGACGCACGTGTGATTGGTGCAGGTTCA
>JALWME010000082.1 GCA_027083995.1 Sulfurovum sp. | reverse complement strand
TATGGTGACATCAAAGTAGTTAAAGTCAATCATTGAAAAGTTTTCCATAGATGTCTATCCTCTAATATATTATTTTTAGTATTGTATCTAACAAAGGCTTTTAATATTGTGCTGCAGCTTTGGAGACCTCATCTGCTTTATTGGCATACTGCAATGCTGTGTCTCGAGAGATTTTCCCATCTTTTATAAATTTTAACAGTGCTTGTGTCTGGGTTTGCATTCCTGAATCCCCTTGACCTAGCTGCATTTGCGAATAAATCTGATGTACTTTGTCTTCACGTATTAGGTTTGAGATAGCGTGATTGGTTATAAGTATCTCCGCAGCCGCTACACGTCCTCCACCTAATTTAGGTAGTAATGATTGTGCGATAACAGATACCAATGAAGAAGATATCATTGCCCTAATCTGTGGTTGTTCATCCCCTGAAAATACATCAATAATACGGTTTATGGTGCCAGGGGCTGAAGAGGTATGCAGTGTTCCAAAGACAAGGTGACCTGTCTCAGCAGCTGTTAGTGCCGCTTCTATAGTCTCTTTGTCTCTCATCTCCCCAATAAGTATAATGTCGGGATCTTGACGCATAGCATATTTGAGTGCTATGGAGAAACTTTTGGTATCTTCTCCTACACCACGGTGGGAAAATACAGATTTTTTGTTTTGGTGTATAAATTCCACAGGGTCTTCTACTGTCACAATGTGTTTTTGCTCATAGAGGTTAATCTCATTTAGCATTGCTGCCAACGTAGTAGACTTACCAGAACCAGTGGGTCCTGTAACCAAGATAAGACCTTTTTCTCTTTTAATAAGTTTTTTATAAACCTCAGGTGCACCTAAATCATCAAGTGAAGGCACATCTATGGGAATGGTTCTAAATGCTGCTGCCGTGTCACCCAGTGTTCGGTAGTAATTTGCTCTAAATCGTCCGATATTAGGTAATAGAAGTGCAAAATCTAGTTCATCATGTTCTTCAAAATGTTGTTTTTGTTTTTCGGTGATGAGTGAATAGCACATCTCTTCAATATCTTCTCCAGACAGTTTTGGAAGGTTTACGGGTTTAAGTACACCATCTAGTCTAATTTGAGGTTCAGTACGAGAGACAAGGTGTAGGTCAGATGCACCATGAGTGACAACACTCTGTAGTAGTTTTTTTATATCAAAAGCAGCCATAATTTTCCTTATTTAATTTATTATTCTATGATAGCAGGCACGATAAAATAGTCATCTTGACTATTGGGTGCTTTGCTTAATATATTTTGGGCAATGTTGTTAGCCTCTCTTGGGTGGTCTACTCTTAAAGGTGTACCCCCATCAAGCGTTGAAAAAGAAGATGAAAGTGTATCAGTTTCAAGTTCATTGAGGTTTTCAATATAGTCTAAAATACCAGTGAGTTGTTCTTTCACTTCTTCTTTTTTGCTCGCATCTATGCGTAAATGTGAAAGTTTTTCTAGCTTGGCTAAAACCTCATCGTTAATCTGCATGGTTTATCCTTAAAGATAATTTTTTTAATTATATATTAATTTTGTTTAGATTATAGTAATACAAAGGATACGATGATGCAACAACTAGATATGAATTCTGATGAGTTTAAAAAAGAATTAGAAAAGACAGAAAAATTTACAGATAAAGTCTGTGAAAGTAAAGGTTGGGTCTATGGTCCCAATGATGATGTCAATGAGGGGGTGACCATGGGGCTTGCCCGCCATAGGCTCCTTTATGGTAAACGTTTTTGTCCTTGTTTTATGGTAGAACCAGATCCCGACAAAGAGGGCAAGTATAAAAGTACAGATGACAGAATATGTCCCTGTAAACCTGCGATAGAGCATGAGATACCACAAGAGGGTATCTGTCACTGTCAGATATTTTGTACACCCGAGTATAAAGAGGAGCAAATGGCTCTTTTGGAAGCTGAAGCCTTAGCAAAAGAAACGTCAAAGTAATTTCTAATCTTTTGTCACTATAATACTCGATTATTTTAAAGAGTTAGGAGTATTATAATGCAACAATTATTGGTAAAAAAAGATGTAAACTCTGAAGAACTAGTAGAGCTTCTTGATGCAAGAGCCAAGAAGAAAGTGGACTTTTTGTTGGTAGACGTACGTGAAGAGATGGAGTATCATCAAGGACACATCAAGGGTGTAGATATGCTTAAGCCTACGACAGAGTTTCAAGATTGGGCAGCTGCACTTTTAAAAGAAAATATGCAAAGAACTATTATCTTTACCTGTCGTACAGGCAATAGAAGTGCTCAGGTGCAAAATGCCTTTGCAAGAGCAGGGCATGAAAATGTCATAAATCATTATGGTGGTATAGTGACCTATCGTGGCGAAACAGAAAGATAGGTTATACTATGCGAAATTTAAAATAAATCGAGAAATATATGAATGCAGTTGACCTCCTTTTAAAACTTCTTAGTTTTGAATCCCTTACGCCTGATGATGCTGGCTCTTTAGCCTTTATAGAGACTTACCTTAAAGGCTTTGAAGCCACATATATAAACAAAGGGGGAGTAAAGAACCTTTTTCTTACTAAAAAGTTTTCAGAGGGAGACCATCTTTGTTTTGCAGGACATGTAGATGTTGTTCCCGCTGGAGACAAATGGGATACAAACCCTTTTGTACCTGTCATAAAAGAGGGAAACATTTATGCCAGAGGGGCACAAGATATGAAGTCAGGATTGGCTGCTTTTATACAGGCTTGTAAAGAGGTAGAACACTTTACTGGCAGGCTTTCTTTATTGCTTACTTCCGATGAAGAGGGGGAAGCAAAGTATGGTACTATCGTGATGTTGGAACATTTAAAAGAAGAGGGTATGCTGCCAGACTATTGTCTAGTGGCAGAGCCTACATGTGAATGTGTTTTTGGAGATGCTATCAAGATAGGACGTAGAGGTTCTATCAATGGTTATTTAACTATTCAGGGCAAACAAGGGCATGCAGCCTATCCTGAAAAAGCCATCAATCCAGTACATCAGCTAGCCCCTAGACTAGAAAAAATTGCAGGTGTCTATTTAGATGAGGGAGATGATGATTTTGCTCCTTCACAGATGGTCATTACAGATATCCGTGGAGGAATGGAAGTGACCAATGTTACACCAGGTTCTTTACGTATTATGTTTAACGTACGTAACTCCACTAAAACTACACAAGAGACAGTTAGACTACATATAGAGAAATATTTTGAAGGCATGGATTATACGCTGGAGCTTACCCAAGGCTCTTATCCTTTTGTGACCACAAGAGACTCAAAGATTGTCCATAGCCTTAGTCAAAGTATCAAAAGTGTCACAGGACTTCAGACCAAACTTTCTACTGCTGGAGGGACGAGTGATGCACGTTATATGGGTGCTTTTGGTATTGACGTGGTGGAGTTTGGAGTCATTAATGATACAATACATGCACCCAATGAGAGAACATCCATTAAAGAAGTAGAGGCACTGTGTGAAGTCTTTAAAGTTTTGCTAAAAGAATTTTAACCAAGGAAAAGGCATGAAAAAAATACTGGGTATTGGCTTGTTATTGACTAATATGTTATTTGCAGAAGTAAGTGTAAAAAGTATGATGGATAAAATGGATATGACATTGATAACAGATATAAATGTCTCTTCGGCAATAGATAAAGCCAAAGGAATAAATATGTCAAATATGATGGATAAAATCAATATTAAAAAAGGCATGAATAGTATCAAAGATATGGCTAAGAAAGCTATGGATATAAGTTTTTCTTGGAAAGATAATTTAAATAAAGCATTTGAGACAGCCAAAAAAGCCAATAAAAGAGTCATGGTTATGGTAGAGGGTGAAAATTGCCGTTGGTGTAAAAAGATGATACATAGAACCATCGGGGATGACAAGGTGCAAAAAAAACTTGCCCAAAAATACATCTCTGTACGTGTAGATAGAGAAGATTCTGAAGCAATGAAAAAACTGCCAAAGGTACGTGGTGTACCTACTGTGTTTTTTATGGATGAAGATAAAAATGTGATAGAAGAAGTTGTAGGCTATTTTGATGTTTTGGATTTTACTTCATATATGGGTGATGTTGATAAGAAAATGAAGCAAAAATAAGAGAAAGTTAGATGTCTCATCGTCCACACCTAAAAGAATATATCATGGCAAGACTGGTTACTATGGCAGTAGCCTTATTTGCAGTTTTTGCAGTAATACTTATGGTTTTTATCCCCTCCAGTGATGCCGTATATATAGCTATTGCCCTTTTAGGACTGGGATTTGGTATATTTGTTTTTGCTGTGTACCGTGGTGCAAAACGTATGCAAAACGAACTGACTACCATTAATACATATTTGAAAAATCTGGAAAAGATAGAAAAGATTGACTATAAAACACATTTTTTTACCCAAGAGTTTGAAGAGATTAACCAAAACTTGATTAAAGTATTGAAAAAGTCTAAAAAAAGAGAAGATGTCAAGCAACGTTACAATGCCAAATTAAAACTTAAAAACCGTCAAAGAGCAGATATGATTTCTGCCATTGCACATGAATTTCGTAACCCGATTGCTTCTATTATGGGGTATTCACAGACTTTGGTAGATGATAGCGAGATACCTCAAGAATTAAGAGAAAAATTTCTAGGTAAGATACACAAAAATGGTGAGAAAATAGAAGATCTGCTTAAGCGACTCATTTTGTGGAATAAGTTTGAGAGTAAAGAGGCAACCTTACACCCAAGCAAGTTTGATGTTTATATCGTACTACAAGAGTTAAAAGAGAGTTTTTCAGAGCAGTATACCCAAAGAGAAATTATCTTGGAAGGCGGTAGTTATGTGATAGAGGCAGATAGGACACTATTGGAGATTGTCTTGAAAAACCTTATAGAAAATGCACTCAAATACTCTAAAAAAGAGATTTATGTCATTATCAAGGAGGGGCGTATATTGGTTGTAGACAAGGGTGCAGGT
>JALWME010000081.1 GCA_027083995.1 Sulfurovum sp. | reverse complement strand
GCACAAAGAGAGATAAATTAATACAATTTAAGGAGTATTCCTTATGACAATTGTATTTGATAAGGTAGGTTCTACAGCAAAACCCGTTGAATTGAATTCAGATGGTGCATTGCTTAAGGGAACTTTGAAAAAAAGTGGTTATCATCAAGTAACTTTAGATGCAGTATTAAGTGGTAATCTTGAGCTTGATTGTGACAGATGTGGTGACACATATGATTACGATGTAGACTCAAAACTTGTACTAAAACTAAGTGATTTGGTTTCTGAAGATAAAGATGATTTAGATATAATCGAATTTTTAGATGGTAAAATTGATCTTTTGTATATACTAAAAAGTGAAATTACATCAATAGAAAGCTCTTATCATTACTGTGACAAATGTGATGGCAATGAAGAAGAGTTTGAGATAGAATATTAATTAATTGTTAAAAAGGATTTAAAATGGCAGTACCTAAAAGACGTGTGAGTCACACAAGAGCAGCAAAAAGAAGAACACATTACAAGTTGACATTACCAATGCCTGTAAAAGATGCAGATGGAACATGGAGAATGCCTCACCACATGAACATGACTACTGGTGAGTACAAAACAACAAAAGCGTAATTGATGATACGCATCGCGATTGACGCAATGGGTGGGGACTTCGGTCCTGAACCTATCATAGAAGGTGTTATACAGGCACTGGATGAAAAAAAATTCTTACCTATACTCGTAGGTGACAAAGATCAAATATTAGAATACCTCCCACAATATTATGTAGATAAAGTTGAATTTGAGCAGGCAAATGATGTGATAGCAATGTCAGATGCAGCAACAGATGCACTTAAACGTAAGGATTCCTCCATTTTCAAGGCAGTTGAACTTGTGCGTGAGGGTAAAGCCGATGCAGTACTTTCAGCAGGCCACTCAGGTGCCACGATGACCACTGCAACACTGCGTATGGGTAGAATTCCAGGGATTAAAAAGCCAGCTCTTGCTACACTTATGCCCAGTATTACAAAAGACAAAACATTGGTGCTAGATGTAGGGTCTGTAACAGACTGTAAACCTGAAAACCTGTTTCAGTTTGGTGCTATGGGTGAAGCGTATGCTGCAAAAATCATGAAGATTAAAAACCCTAAAGTAGGACTTTTGGCGAACGGATCTGAAGACTCTAAAGGAAATGAGCTAACTAAGGCTACTTTCCCTTTATTAAAAGCACTTGATGGATTTATAGGGAATGTGGAAGGTAAAGATATTTTTAACGGTAAAGTAAGTGTCGTTGTATGTGATGGATTTACTGGAAATATTTTACTCAAGACTGCTGAGGGTGCTGTCTCAACAATTTTTGATTTGATGAAACAGTATATTCGTAAATCACTTCCTGCAAAAGTAGGGGCATTGATGATGAAAAAGAAAGTCTTTGGAAATATGAAAAAACAGGTTGATAAAGATGAGTATGGTGGAGCACCACTACTTGGACTCAAAGGATGTGCGATTATCTCTCATGGGGCATCTAGCCCCAAAGCCATTAAAAATGCGGTTTTTCAGGCTATATCGTATGTGGAATCAGATGTCAACACAACGATTGAAAAACTTTTAGCTCAGAGTAATACTTAAAGAAGCAGCTATTATTGTTCTTCCCTGTTTCTACTTTATTTTAGAAGGTACCCATTAAAGTTATGGTAAACTAAATCCAATTATGTGTTAAGGATAACGATGTCAAAAATTTATGCTTCATTTAGATCTATAGGTGCATACGTTCCTAAAAAGATACTTTCTAATGCAGACCTGGAGAAGATGGTAGATACTACAGATGAATGGATAGTCAAGCGTACAGGGATTAGTGAACGTCACATCGCAGCCAAAGATGAGTATACTTCAGATATGGCAGTAAAGGCGTGTGAAAAAGCCATAGAACGTTCTGGGGTATCAAAAGAAGAGATAGACCTGCTTGTCTGTGCGACAGTGACTCCTGATTATTTTAATATGCCTTCAACGGCGTGTATTGTCTCTGATAAATTAGGGATTAATGATGTACAGGCTTTTGATATCTCTGCAGCATGTTCAGGTTTCGTCTATCTGCTCTCTGTAGCCAAAGCTTTTGTAGAATCTGGTATGAAGAAAAATGTACTCATTGTAGGTGCTGAGAAATTCTCTTCTATTGTAGATTATACAGACAGAAGTACCTGTATTTTGTTTGGTGATGGTGCAGGTGCAGCAGTGATATCTGCCACCACAAAGAAAGAAGAAGGATTTATAGACTTGCATGCAAGTGCGGATGGTGCTTACGCAGATTTTTTGGTCACGCCAGCTCCTGGATGTATCAATCCTGTGAGCCAAAGTGTAATAGACGAAGGGTTGCAATATGTACAGATGAAGGGCAATGAGACTTTTAAACTGGCAGTCAAAACACTCACAAAAGATGTAAAAGAGATTCTTGCTAAAAATGACATAAACTCTGAAGATATTCCTCATTTTATTCCTCATCAGGCAAATTACCGCATCATTAAAGCAGTGGGTGATGCTCTGAAGATGAAAGAGGAGCAAGTAGTTTTGACTGTGCACAAATATGGTAATACCTCTGCTGCTTCTATACCTATGGCGATTAATGACATTTGGGAGTCAGGCAGGCTTAAAAATGGTGAGTTAATGTTGCTTGATACCTTTGGTGGAGGCTTAACCTGGGCTTCTGCACTTTTGCCTTTTGCAGGAAAATCTGTTAAATAATTATCGTATATTATTTATTATTGACATTTCCTTTTATGTGCATTGTGGCGTTGATATTCTCCTTACTTTTTTAGAAAAAGTAAGCAAAAATCGTCGTGGCTCTCGAATCGCTTCGCTTTCAAGGGCGTTCGCCACGACATTATTTAAAGGTTTGTTTTGAAAATTGCATTTATTGGTGATATTGTTGGTAAACCAGGTCGTTTGATGCTTAAGCGACACCTCAAAAGACTACAGCAAGAACACTTCATTGACTTTACCATTGCCAATTATGAAAATGCCTCTCATGGTTTTGGGCTTACTGAAAAAAACTGTATCGAACTCCTTGGGTATGGTGTAGACATGATGACAGGGGGAAACCACTCTTTTGATAAAAAAGAGATACTTCAGATGTTTGACAGGTATCCGCTTATCCGCCCTATCAATTACCCCAAAGAGACAGCAGGCGAAGGCTTGTATCGCACAACGCTTTTGGGGTATGAACTAGCCATTATTAACCTCATGGGACACTACACCATGCCCATGGTCGATAACCCTTTTACCATGATAGTAGAAGAGGTAAAAAAGCTTAAAGCACAAAATATAAAACACATCATCATAGATATACATGCAGAAGCAAGTTCTGAAAAGAATGCTTTACGTCAAATACTTAAAAACGATGTCTCAGCTATAATTGGTACGCATACCCATGTAGCTACAGATGACTTACAGGTAGTAGATGGTTGTTGTTATGTGACAGATGTAGGACTTACAGGCTGTAGAGATGGTATTATCGGTATGGATGATGCTGTACCTATCAGACGATTTTTAACAGCATTGGGTGGACACCATGATGTGCCTGATATCTGTAAAGCTATTTTTCAAATGGTGGTGTTTGAACTGGATGATGATGGGCGTTGTGTGGGGGCAGAGAAGATTAAGATATATGATGACAAGCCTAAGATAGTAACAAAGGCTTGGGTGGAAGATGTTTAGGGTACCTCTAATCTTTTAGATGTGATTTTATGGTATTTATTTTGTTTTAGAGGGTTGTTTCATCTCTTTGGGATTTATAGTGTTTCTATCTTTTTGATTATCTTGGGAAATTCATCTTCAAATTTATCTAAAAAGTGCTTATCTATGAGATTAATACTATCAAGCAACCTATGAGGAAAACTCTTTAGTCTAACAATCAAATCATCCATGGAAAAAAGAGTTTTCTCTCGAGCAGAGTCTACTATCTCTCTCCAGTTTACTGGGTAGTATTGATCAATAAGATAAATATCAAAAATATCTTTCGGGTTGTCTCGACCCACTATGGCTGTAAGTTTATTGCTCAATATATTTTCAATAGTATCAATCTTGTAACCGTTGTCTAAAACTCTCGGCTCTTTGTATCGTGGCACTCTATCGTTTACAAAATCCACTTGCAGCTGTTCATCAATCTTTATGCGTACAAAATCTCTTGAATTCAATTCAGTCTCTATGTTAAACTCTTGTGAAAGCTCTGCTAAAATATTTTTGACTGCAAAGTGAAACCTTGTAGAGTTGTTGGTAAAAAAGTCTAAATCATCAGAGTATCGTTTCTCTTGATAGAAACGAGAAAGAGCTGTGCCACCTGTGAGGTAAAATTCGTCTTCTATTTCAAAAATGCTCTTTAGAACCTTATCTTGTAAGCTATAGAGTTTTTTGTAATCTATGCTACCCATTTCAACTCATTTATGGTTAGTGGTTTATCTAAAAAATAGTACTCTACTATATTGAATCTTCTTGCCATATATTCCTGTTTAAAGGTGGGTACAGTATAGGAGTTTATGAGACCCTCTAAATCTTTTTTATCAAAGATTTTCATACTTTTTAAAAGTTCTCTAGCATTTTCTAAAATCTTGGAAAATAAAAATATTTGTTCTTGTTTGTCCTTGCTTCTTGCAAGAGATAGAATATCTTCTTGGCTAAAATTGTACTCCCAAAAACAATCTTTTAAAATATTTTTTATCTGTTCTTTTTGCATATTTATCCATTTCGATTATAGAATTTAGTATAGCATAAGAGTTTAAAACTTTGTTTCAAAAAAGATTTTTTACTTATGGTGAAAAGTTTTTGATATCTGTAAAGCTATTTTTCAAATGGTGGTGTTTGAACTGGATGATGATGGGCGTTGTGTGGGGGCAGAGAAGATTAAGATACATGATGACAAGCCTAAGATAGTAACAAAGGCTTGGGTAGAAGATGTTTAGGGTACCTCTAATCTTTTAGATGTGATTTTATTGTATTTATTTTATT
>JALWME010000080.1 GCA_027083995.1 Sulfurovum sp. | reverse complement strand
GGGTCGATATTTCAGGGGTTCATGCATATATTATAGGGATAATTGATTTCGTGATTAGTATAGCATTTATTTCGATGTGTTTTAAAAAAACATAGGGCATAAAATAATGAATACAAGATGGCTCTATATTATAGTGGGATTTGTTTTTTTCACTGCTTCATACAAGTCATATAAATATAAGGAATTTACGGGAAAAGCAGGAAAAGTTATTTTGGGAAGCAACTCATTATTATTCGCATTTGTATTTCTTGTTTTAGGGATATTTTTTATTTATGTAGCTATAAAAATGGTTGGCAATAGATAAGGTTTGAGAAAAGGGTAAAGAATACGGCAAAAGGGAAATAACATTCCCTTTTGCCTAGAAGAGCGAGGTGGATTACGCTACCAACTCAGGTATACGTATAGCTTGACCTGGGTAGATGAGGTCAGCATCTTTGATGACTTCTAGGTTGGCTTCTACGATGAGAGGGTATTTGCTGCCGTTTCCGTAAAACTCTGAAGCGATGCCCCATAATGTGTCACCTTTTTGAATCGTGTAAAATACAGGTTCAAATACCTCTCTGGTGTTTTCTGAAGCGATTTGTTCCATAGTGACTAGCTGATCGGCATTGACTTGGGAGATACCTTCCACATTTCCTGCGATGAGGATGGCTTTTTCTTTCGTAGCCAAATCTGTCGCTACACCGCCAAGACTCACAGTCTCTCCATCTACCTCTACTACAAGACCCTGTACCGGAAGCTCTGCAAAGCTGTTTTCTATCTCTGCTTTGATAGCTCCTGCATCATCACCTTTACCCAGTACTTTTTTACCTGCACTGCTTAAAAAATTAAAAAAGCCCATTCTTTCTCCTTTGTGTGTTTGAATGTTAGTTATTATACTAACTCTTCTTTAAAATACGAGGAAGTGTGATACCTGTTTGACTTTGGTATTTGCCTTTTCTGTCTGCGTAGGTGGTTTCGCACTGTTCGTCACCTTGCAAGAAGAGTACTTGGGCGATACCTTCATTGGCATAAATTTTTGCAGGCAAGGGGGTGGTGTTGGATATCTCTATGGTGATATGTCCTTCAAAACCCGGTTCAAAAGGTGTGACGTTGACGATGATGCCGCATCTGGCATAGGTACTTTTGCCCAGACAGATAGCCAGTGTATCTTTGGGCATCCTAAAGTACTCTACCGTGCGCGCCAAGGCAAAAGAGTTGGGGGGTACAATACAGATGTCTCCTTTGAAGTCTACGACATTGTTTTCATTAAAGTCTTTGGGGTCTACTACTTCTGCGTTGATATTGGTAAAGATTTTAAATTCATCAGTCACTCGGATGTCATATCCATAAGAGCTAAGCCCGTAAGAGACTACACCCTCCCCTACAAGCCCTTCACAAAAAGGTGTTATCATCTCTTCTTTTAGTGATTTTTCACGTATCCATGCATCAGACTTTAATCCCATCATTGTATCCTTGTGTTTATCTTAGTATTTGTATATTTGCACGTGTGCGGAGTTTTTCAAAATAGTCTTTAAGTGCTTTGCCTTGTTGTTCTTGTTTCCATTTGGCAGCTACTATACCTTTTGCTTTTTCGTAAGGCATGATTGTTTTGCCTTTTTTGGAAAGGACTTTATAGGCAATGTATCTGTCTCCGGCATTAAGGGGAGCAGTATATGCTCCTGTAGGAGTAGCCAGCAACATAGAGAGGATAGACTCCTCAATATTTTTGATATGTTTGGTGCTTTTTTTGGCTTTGACATAAGATGTTTTATGCGTACGCAAGAACTTTTGCATCTTGTCTTTAGATGTTGCGGTATACTCAATCATGGAAATATGTGTAGGGATTGTAAAGTTTTTTTTGTGATTGGTATAATAGAGTTTGAGTTCATCAGGTGTAGGCTCAGGCGTAGAAGCAACGACCTCATCTTGATAAAAGCGTTCTTTTTTGAGGCTTTCTCTAATGCTTGAACGGTATTTGACCCATGGGGTGCCTTGTGCTTTGAGGATTTTTTGCATTTGAGGGATTGAGACAGCATTTTGTGCGGCTATTTCTGTGATTTTTGCATCAATCTTCTCTTCGGGGATATTTATATTTTTCATCGCAGTTTTCTGGAGACGGTCTTGTATAAGCAAATCAATAGCAGTGGATTTGGAGACACCCATTTGTGTTTGTATAGCACGTATCTCTGCTGTTGTCACTGGCTCACCTTCAACAACCATAGCAATACCATCAATCATTTTGGCGTGAAGTGTTGTACCCATAGTTATCAGTACAATGAAGTGTAAAATTGTTTTGTTCATGCGTCTTCCATTCAATAAAGTAAAAAATTATAACATAAAGGTGTAAATCTAATATGAATACACGATATAATGCGTATAAAGAAGTTTAATACAGTGTTGTACAGGAGTTTCAAAAATGCAAAAAAGTCTGTTTTGGGTATGGGTGTTGTTATCTGCTTATGTGATGGCGATGCAGAATACCTGTATAGTGTGTCATGGAGGTTTGGCACCTATACGTGAGCATGACTCTGGTATGATGCAAGCCATTTTGCTTAAAGCCCAAGAAGCTGGAGCCAAGGGCAATGATTGTGTGGTCTGTCATGGTGGGAACCCTGAGGCAAAAGAGAAGGACAAGGCACACTCTGGGACACTCAAGTACTTTTTGGAAAATGAGGGACCTAAAGCCTTTTACCCTTACCCTGCCAGTCCCTGGATAAACAAAAATACCTGTGGCATGTGTCACCCCAATCAAGTCGCTGCCCAAGAGAATAGTCTCATGGCAACAGAGCAAGGAAAGATTCATGGGGCGTTGTGGGGTTTTGGTGCTAAAGAGGGCTATAAGCATACCTACACAAACTTTGGTGGAAAATCGCCAGACCCACATAAGCGTTTGGGAACAGAAAGTTATAAAAAATATATGGATAAGCTGGCTGCTCTTGAACCACAAGGCTTTTTAGCAGAGACAAAAGAGCTACCAGATGCTCCCACCGCTGAAGAAGTAGAACTTGACCCTACATTGTCAGTATATACCTATCTGCGTCAAGAGTGTTTACGTTGTCATACTGGAGGACAAGGGCGTAAACGTAGAGGTGATTATAGAGGGATTGGCTGTGCTTCTTGTCATGTGCCGTATTCTAATGCAGGGCTGTATGAGGGCAAAGACAAGAGTATCTCACGTACAGAAGATGGGCATATGTTGGTACATGCTATACAGTCATCACGTGAGGTAAAAGTACATGTCAACGACATAAACTATTCGGGAATACCTGTAGAGACGTGTACCACTTGCCATAATAGAGGTAAACGTATAGGGGTAAGTTATCAAGGGCTTATGGAGACAGAGTACCAAGCAACTTTTGATAAAGATGGTAATGGACAGCCCAAGCTTCATACCAAGCGATATTTACACCTCACAGAAGACATACACTATGCAAAAGGGATGCTCTGTCAGGATTGTCACACCTCCAATGATATGCATGGGGACGGCTTTTTTAGAGGAGCAAATCTGGGTGCGGTGGAGATAGAGTGTCAAGATTGTCACGGGACAACACAAAAGTACCCATGGGAGTTACCATTAGGGTATTCAGATGAGTTTTCCACTACACCCAAAACAGGTAAGGGTAGAGGGACTACTAAAACACTGGCAGCGTACCTAAAGCAAGGAGCCATACCAAAAGATAAGGGCGATGGTTTTTTACTCTCTGCTCGTGGTAATCCTTTGACTAAGGCAGTCAGAAAAGGCAACAAAATCATGATGCATCTCTCTTCGGGTAAAAATATTGAATTGAAACCTCTTAAACTTCTGAAAGAGGAAAATAAGATTTCCAAAGAGGGCTTGGTGGCGATGGATCAGATACAAGCACATACCGACAAGCTGGAATGTTATACTTGTCATGCGACATGGGCACCACAGTGTTATGGCTGTCATGTGAAGGTAGACTACTCTGGGGGCAAACAAAATCCAGACTTTTTGGCAGCATCAAAGCATCATGTTCATGGTAAAACAGGAGAGGTAGATACCCTTAAAGACTTTTTGGTAGACGGACAGGTTACAGAGACCAGAAGTTATTTACGCTGGGAAGACCCAGCACTTTCTCAAAATGGAGAGGGGCGTATCTCTCCTACGATTCCAGGCTGTCAGGTGACATTGACAGTCATAGGCAAAGAGGGTAATACTCTTTTACAAAACCATATATTTAAACTTCAGGGTGTAGAGAATAATGGTACAGTACCCATACCCAAAGAGGGTGTAAACTCCATAGTCATGTCTGCCGTGCAACCACATACTGTAAGTAGGAAATCACGCACGTGTGAGAGTTGTCATACAAGCTTGAAAGCACAGGGAAAAGGGATAAATGGAGGAAGGTATTTTGCTGATCAGAATAAAACTACAACAGTGGACCTTATGGATGCAAATCAAAAACTTTTAGTTAAAGGGGTAGATGAACAAATACCTGCAATAGCCAATCTAAAACATGATTATTCAGTAATGATAGATGAAAATGGTACGCAGGTACAAACGGTAGGTAACCATTGGCGATTGTCACAAGCCTTAGACAATGAGAGTCGGGCTAAGCTAGATAGAAGTGGTGCATGTCTAAGCTGTCATAAAGAGATGCCAAATGAAGACTTGGCTGTTTCACTTATGGTTCATGCTGCTAAATATGCTGATGTAACTATAGACAATGCTATGCATAAAAATATTGTCAATAAAACGGTTTTACTTTCTGCCTGGGTGCAGGTTTTAGCAGGAGTAGTACTGGGCAGCATGTTGGTTTATTTGCTTATGAGACGCAGACGCAATAAAGTGTAAGGCTTGATTGGAGTATAATAATTGAAATATTTGAGGGAAGAATGATAGATGAATGATAAAATAGCAATTATAGGGTTAGGGTATGTAGGGTTACCATTGGCACATGCCTTTGCCAAGAAGTATGAGGTGGTAGGTTTTGATATTAATCAAAGCAGAATTGATGAACTAAATAGCGGGCATGACAGAACGCTAGAGTTAAGTGATACACAATTGGCTGAGGTAAAAGATACTATG
>JALWME010000079.1 GCA_027083995.1 Sulfurovum sp. | reverse complement strand
TATATCTTTTGCACCTTCTGCAGTAGCATAGAAAGTATTTTTTTCACCTTTAAAATTGCCTTTACTTGGTATAATTTGGTGTACCGAAGTAGTTGTATTCAACTCATTTAGTTTTGTTACAGTCCACTCTGATTCTTTTTTTTCAACATAATACGTAATAATTTTACGGCTATATCTATCTAAAAGTACAAAGTGATTTGTATCAAGCCAAAAAGGATGTCCTGTAGCATGTGTTCCTCCATAGTTTGGATTATTTTCAACATCAACTTTTTTGTTTTCCCCTACCGTTTTAATCACTTCATCTTTTTGTATATCTATGATACTTGCCATAGGCTTATCCATACCAGAAGTTTCATTTAACATCAATTTTTTATTCATACTTTCAGAACTTCTAGGAAAGTGTGGAAGTTCTATCGTATGCGTTAACTCAAGAGATTTTATGTCTACAACATCTAAAGCATCACTACCACGATTAACCACATAAACTTTAGGATAATTGTAAACTTTATCTGCGGTATACGTTATAAGATGTCCAGTTGGTATCTCTTTTTCAAGCTTCATGTTCTCTACATCTATAACTACGACACGATTATTTTCCCTATCACCAAAAAAAGCTTTTGTTTTTACTTTAGATATATTTGATTCATTACTCTTTTGATTCTTGCCACATGCAGATAAAAAAACTGCAATTAACATAAATATCCATATACTATACTTATTCATCATCTCTCCATCATTCTAAACTTTATTAAAAATAGCCAGAATGTTAGCGTAAAACTACTTAAGTATTACCTAAGTATTACCTAATGAATATTCATTGAAATATTAGTATATATACATTTCTCTAAATCGATAATTGATTAACGTGGGATATTGGGTATGCTTCCACCACCCTGCATCTGCTGCATCATCTTCTGCATCTCTTTCATACCACCTTTGGTAGACATTTTTTTTGCCATCTTTGCTGCATTTTTAAACTGCTTTAGCACACGGTTTACATGCATAGGGTCAAGTCCCGCACCCGCTGCCAAGCGGCGTTTTCGTGTATTGTTAAGTAAATCTGGATTTTCTCTCTCTTTTGGTGTCATAGATGAAACCAAGGCTTTTATTTGTTTAATTTCATCAGAGTTTTCCAAATCCATATCACCAATCTGTTTTGCCATATTGCCCATACCTGGGATCATTCCCATGATAGATTTCATGCTCCCTAGTTTTTTCATTTGCTCCATTTGAGCTAAAAAGTCATTAAAATTAAACTGCCCTTTTTTAATCTTTTGGGTCATTCTTTTAGCTTCTTTTGGGTCTATGGTAGCTGCTGCTCTCTCAGCCAGTCCTTCTACATCTCCAGCACCCATCAGACGCCCTACTATCCTGTCTGCAATAAACTGTTCCAGATCAGGCATCTTTTCACCATTACCAATAAAACGAAGTGGTACGCCTACTTGCTGTGTTAGCCCTAAGGCTACACCACCTTTACCATCACCATCAAATTTAGAAAGTACGACACCTGTGATACCTATCTTATCTTTGAAAGTTTGTGCTGTTCTTACTGCATCTTGACCAGTCATTGCGTCAGCTACATAGAAAAGTTCATCAGGGTTGCATGCCTGCTTGACGTTTGCCAGTTCTTCCATAAGTTCATCATCAATGGCAAGACGACCTGCCGTATCTATAAGTACCACATCATAAAGTTCTTTTTGGGCTTTATAAAGTCCATCTTCTACTGTCTGTGTGGGTGTTGCACCTTCATCATAATATAAATCTATATCTATCTGGGCAGTAATTTGCTTTAGCTGTTCAACGGCTGCTAATCTTTGTAAATCAGCAGCGACCACAAGTACTTTTTTCTTTTTTTGTTCTTTTAAAAAATAGGCTAATTTACCCGTAGTAGTTGTTTTACCCGAGCCTTGCAAACCTATCATCATCACCACTGTAGGTGGCTTAGATACAAAAGTAAAACCTTTAGGGGCTCCTTCTATGGTAAGTATATCCGTGAGTTTGTCCTGTAGTGCTTTAAGAAAATTATCTTTCCCTACACCATATTTCTTTGTCTCTATCTCTACGGTGGTGATAAGGTCTTTGACGACTTTATGATGCACATCTGCCTTTAGCAGTGATTTTTTAAGTTCTGTTGTTGCTTTTTTAAGTGCTTTTTCATCATCATGAAAACGTATCTTGCCTATGGCATTTTTAAAACTGTCTGTTAACGTATCTAACATACTATTACCTCTATATATTCATTATAATTAGAACGATTTTACCCTATTTGTACTGAGCTATCTCTTTTGGCTCTTTGGCATTAAATTCATAATCAAGTATCTTTATCTTCGCAGAGTGGAGCAATACACGCTTTGCTTGCGTACGACTTCCATACTGTTCATCACCTACTATAGGATGACCTATATGTGCAAGGTGTACACGTATTTGGTGTGTACGTCCAGTACTAATCTCTATATGTACTTTAGACTTTTTACCCTGTAGCTCTTCAGGCTTGACTATGGTATGTGCAGGTTTACCACGCAAAGGATCTATAAGAGAAAAAGCTTTACCTTTTTTTACAGTAAAAATAGGCTCATTTATCTCTACTTTTTCATACAGTACACCCTCTATCCATGCAACATAATGCTTCTGAACCTTACGTAACTTAAACGCTTTGATGGCTCTATCTACAAAAGCATCATTTTTCCCTAACAATAATACACCAGAAGTATCACGATCGAGTCTATGAAGCAACACAGCACCTTCACAGGCATCTTGTATGTCATAACTATCTACCTGAGCAGGTTTGTTGATAGCAATGATATCTTCATCTTGGTAGAGTATCTCTATTTCAGCTGGATACTCTACACGAAAAAAAGTCTCTGTATGTATATCAGCACGTGCAATTTTGACTTTTTTGTCTTCTACATATACAAGTCCTCTGTCTATGAGTTCTTTTGCTTTTTTATTTGAAATACCTTTTTGAAGTGCAAGTATTTTATATGCTTTTTCTGTTGCCATTTATAGTTCCTTCTTTAAACTCTCAACAACAGCAGAGATGTTGGTCTTAAGTTTTATCTTTGTGGGTTTTAGTAAACCATGTTGCATAAGTCTTCTTGAAAGATTGGATGCTTCTACTACTGCTATGCCCTCTATAGCTTCAAAAATATCTCTTTGGTTGAAGTAATGTTTCCCCGTGATAATCTTACAGCCAAACTGTGCAGCTTCAGCCGCATTATGTCCACCTACAGGAACAAAAGCACCGCCTAAAATAACAATATCAGAAATAGCATATATATTTACCAATTCACCCAAAACATCCAAAAATATAATATCATTTTCCATACTCTTGTTTTGTGAATATTTTTGGATAGTAAACTTTTTCTTTTTTGCAAATTTGTATACCATTTTTTCTACTTTGGCAAAACGCTCAGGATGCCGTGGTGCCATGATCAGTCTAGCTTTAGATTCTTGTTTCCTAAACGCTGCAAAGGCATCGAGGATATTACGCTCTTCCCCCTCATGTGTAGATGCAGCACAAACCAGTATCTCTTTTGGCTTTACAAGCTCTCTTGTAGGGGCTGGCAACTGTGCAAGTTTAATATTTCCCGTCACTAGTACATTGGTAGCCCCTAAAGACTCTAAACGTTCTTTATCTTTTTGTGTTTGTGCATATACTTCATCTATGTATTTAAATATATGTCTATAGAGCCATCCCATACGTTGATATTTATAAAATGACCTGTCAGACATACGTGCATTGATAAGTAATGTTTTTGCTCCTCTTCTCCTGCCCAAAGCAAAAAGAAGATACCAAAATTCAGCCTCCATCACTACCAATGCCTTTTGGGGTTTCAGCCACCAAAAGAGCAATGGCTCAAAAGGCAAATATCTACTCTGTTTAGTATAGGTACTTATCTCTTCAAACCCTGTTTGTGTAGTTGTACTCATTCGTAAACGCTTCTGTGGCAATGCTGTAACTATAGGATATATAGCTTTTGCTTCACCAAAAGAACAGGAGTGAAACCAAATGCCATCAGGCTTTAAAGATTTGTTTTTCCACAAAAAAAATCTTGCAGGAATTGACTGTCTATATTTGGACTTAAAAGAAAATAATACCAAAAAAGGGAGTACAAGAATATAAACAAAAAAAGTGAAAAGACTATAGAGAAAAAAGAATGTTTTCTCCATAATGTATCACTTATACTTCTTCTGTGATAGGCTCAATATATAAGATACGTCCACAGTGAGGACAATTACAAATTTCATCAGCTTTAATTACTTCAGAATATGTTTTGTCATTAAGCTTCATATAGCACCCATAACAAGCTTGCTTTTTCACAGGAACAACAGCAGTATTGCCCGCCCAGATACGGATTTTTTCATAAAATGCAAGGACTTTTTGCTCAAGGTTCCTACTGAGTTCTTCTCTTTTTTTGAAAAGCACACCTTTGCTTTTTTCTATCTCTGCTATTTCTGAGGCAACCTCTTTGTCTACTGTTTCAAATTCTGCAGTTAAAGCATCAACTTTTTCTTTTACTTCTGTTAAAAGTTCTGTTTTTACTGCATTGATCCCTTGAAGTCTCTCTATCTCTTCATTGGCAAAAGTCATCTTCTCTTTAGCAATATCTTCTTCCAAAGAGAGTGCTTTCATCTCTTTATCTGTTGTTATTTCTTTTAATTTTTTACTATTTAATGCAAGTTGTTCATTGAGTAAAATAAGTTGCTCATCAAAACTTTTAACTTTTACTTCATTCTCTGCTATCTCTGAGGTTAATGTATCAAACTCTGCTTGTGCAGCATTGATTTTCTTTTGTATTTTTGTTACTTTTTTGTTTGCAGCTTCTAATTGTGGGTTATAGCTGTCTATGGCTAAGTCGTTTTGTGATAGCTCAATAAGCTCATTTAAGTGTTTGTTCAATCTGTGTCCTTTGAGGGTCTAACAAGTATAAATTTTAACCTCATTTTAACTGCTTCATCATAAATCAGTATGAAATGGGTTTTTAGAATTCGCAATTATAGCCAAAATAGGTAAAACTTTCAATTCCTCCCAAAGTATCTGGGCAAAAAACTTCTCAGATTCATAGTGTCCAATGTCTATCATCATCAAATCTT
>JALWME010000078.1 GCA_027083995.1 Sulfurovum sp. | reverse complement strand
TCTTCCAATACCTGTAACTCTTACTGTTCCTCCCTTAATAGCAGCTGCAGCCAAAAAATAAGAAGCTGAAGACGCATCACCCTCTACCATATAGTTTTCTACCGCTTTATAGGTTTGATTGGCTTTTACTCTAAACGTTTTATAGTCATCATTGTGTACTTCTACACCAAACTTACGCATAATATCCAGTGTAATGTCAATATACGGCTTAGAGACAAGTTCACCTACAATAGAGACAGTCATATCATTTTTAGCCATAGGAGCACAGAGTAAAAGTGCTGTGAGAAATTGACTAGAAATGCTGCCTTCTATCTCTACTTCTCCTCCTTTTAAACCATCTGCATCAATACGGAGTGGCGGATAGCCTTCATTTTCAAGATAGCTTATCTTTGCACCTGCTTGTCGTAGTGTGTCGACCAGGTGTCCTATGGGTCTCTCCTTCATACGTGGTTCACCTGTGAGGATATATATTCCTTTACCTGCACTCAGTGCTGCACACAAAGGACGCATAGCAGTACCAGCATTACCTAAAAAAAGCTCTTCTATACTTTGGTTTTCTAAGGCACCAGCATTGCCCACTACAGTACACTCTGTTTTATCACTAGAAAGTGTATATTCAATGCCCAATTGTTTTAATGCATCCAGCATATGTCTTGTATCATCACTGTGTAAAAGATTGCTAATCTTTGTTGTACCTTCCGCAAGTGCAGCAAGAAGTAATGCTCTATTGGAGAGACTTTTTGAACCAGGAAGGTTTATTTCTCCATCGACTTTAGCTATAGGTTTCAGGGTTAATGTATTCATTTATGTAGTTATACTTTTCATAGATTGAATTTTGTCTATGACATTTTGCACTATCCAGTCTGGCGTTGATGCGCCTGCAGAGATACCACAAAGTGTTTTACCCTCAAACCAAGAAGGTTCAAGCTCTCTTTCATTTTCGATCAAATAAGAATCACTACAATCACGCTCACAGATACTGTGTAACTGCTTGGTATTGGAAGAGTGTTTCCCTCCAATAACTATCATAACATCTGCATTTTTTGCTAATTCAGAGGCTGCATCTTGGTTTTCAAAAGTTGCATTACAGATGGTATTAAAGACACGTATCTCTTTACGTGTTGCCATCAATGCCGTCACAATTTTTGCAAAGTCCTCAGGTTTTTTGGTGGTTTGGGAAACTACTGCTACTTTACCTTTAAGTGGAAGTGTCTCCAACTCTTCAGAATCAAGTACTATGAAAGCATCATCTGGTTCTGCTGCATAAGAGACCACACCTTTTATTTCTGGATGATCTGCATCTCCAAAAATAATAATACTATATCCATCTTGGCTCATGTTTTCTACAATATTTTGAGGTGTGGTTACATACGGGCATGTGGCATCAATAATTTTATGATCTTGTTTTTTTAAAAATGCCAATTCATTTTTAGGTATACCATGTGTACGTATTACCACTGCATCATCTGTATGAATATCCTTCATATTCCTTGCAATATCAATATTAAATCCGTATTTAAGCCTGTCAATTTCATCTTTATTGTGTATAAGTGGACCATAAGTAACCGATCCTCTATGTTCTTCGGCTATCTCTATAGCTCTTTTTACACCAAAACAAAATCCATAACTCGATGCCAATTGTATTTCCATAAAATCTACCTCAATTCAGCGCTACACTTATCTTCAAGTGTTGTCATTATTTTACCCATCACAGATTCTATATCCCTATCTTCAAGTGTTTTTTCCATAGACTGTATGAAAAATCGTATGGTGAGCGATTTTTTATCACCTAACTTCTCATCTACATAAATATCTATAGGATAGATGTCTTTAATCATAGGTTCATCTAAATCGTGTAAAACCTTTGCTACCTCGTAATACGAAAGAGACTTAGCTATCACTACGGAGAGGTCTTTGTAAACACCTTGAAACTTAGAAATAGCTTTTGCATTGATGTGTTTAGGTAAAAGTGCATCAAAATCAAGTTCTGCGATAAAAGTTACAGGAATACCATACTCATCTTGTACACTAGGATGAAGTTTTGAGATAAACCCACACACTTTTCCATCTAAAATCACATTGGCAGACTGATAGGGATGAATAAGTTCATTTTCATACGTACATGGCTCCAACACAAAAGAACCCACAACTGCACCAACCTTTTGTACAAAGGATGTAAAATCTATAGGTGTAGGTTTCCCCGAATTTTGTACACTTTCACCCTCAACTTGACCAGAGAATACAAAAGAAATTACTTCACTTTGCTCTCTTTTTGAAGTAAATACTGCACCTATCTCAAACAAAGGTATTGATTTTTTCGTATAACTTACATTACGTTTCACTGCATTAAGCATATTAATCAAAATAGTACTTCTAAGAGTATTAAGTTCTTCAGCTATTGGGTTAACCAACGCCAATGATTCATTTGTTACTGCAAAACCATATTTATCTAAAAGTGTTTTATCTGAAAACACATAAGAGACATTTTCATAATACCCTACTCCTACAGCACGATTTTTAAACTCTTTTTTGGTTTTATATCTTGCTGTTGTATCACTTAAACGAAGTTGTTCTGTAAATACAAAGGGTTTAGCTTTTATATTGTTAATACCTATAATACGCACAATCTCTTCCGCAATATCTTGAATATGCTTAATATCGTGTCTAAACAGAGGTACAACAACAGCAAGAATATCATCACCCATTGCATTGATTCCAAACCCTAATTTGTGAAGAATTGTTGCAATCTTACCTATTTCAATATCCATACCAACAATAGCAGAAATCTCTTTGGCATCTACCAAAATCGTCTCATTTTCTCTTTCAATATCCACTTTGAGTGAACCTTCATAACAAGAGATATCTGTATTTTTATCCAGTAAAGATGCTAATAGAGAAAGTCCAAAAAGTAAGTCAGGATTCGAACCACGTGATGTTTTATAATAGAGCTCATCACTCTTTAATGCAGTACTAGAAACTGCATCTACTAAAATATCTGGATTGATATAAGATGCTTCAAGTAAAAGTTCTTTGGTCTTGTCATTTGCACAGCTTTGCTCTTTTTGATTTACCCCAACAACAGAAAGTACTTCTTTTGAACCCAATATCTCCATAATCCCCTTGGTTTTTGCCACAGGTCGTACTGATATTTTATCTTCTTGGTTACGGAAGTTTTTACTGTCATACGCTCGCAATATCACACCCGTTGCATGTGTAGTATATGCCAAAAGAGATGCCAAGCTTCCTTTTATTGATACATCTACCATCATCAAACGCAAATGTACTAAAAAAGAATGATTTATCTGTGTAATTGTTGCTAGTTTATAACACAAATCTGCATCCATCTGCCCCTCACTATGCAGTTCAGCAACTCTTGCGATACCAAGTTTCATCTTCTCTTCTTGTTTGTACTCAAAAGGTTTCATCTCAATATCCAGTGCCGCAGACAAATCTCTAGCTACGCCATACACACTCAGACAGTCACCACGATTTGCAGTGAGTTCAAGCTCTATAACAGTATCTGCAACTTTCTCATAACTACCCAATTCACGTCCTACTTCAAGCTCACCGATACTATCATCAAGTATCATAATCCCTTTGCCCATCTCTGGCAGTCCAAGTTCAGATGATGCACAGACCATCCCCTCAGACTCCACACCACGAAGTTTGACATGTTTGATTTCAAAATTCCCTGGAAGCACTGCACCTATAGTAGCTACTGCCACATACTCAGCATCTACTACATTGGCTGCACCACAGACTATCTGTCTTGTACCAGATCCTACATCTATCTGACACACATTCAACTTATCTGCATCTGGATGTTTTTCAACAGAGAGTATCTTGCCCACTACTACATTTTTAGCAATATTCATTTCATTGATGCTATCTACTTCAAGCCCAATACTATCAAACGTCTCATAAAGCTTCTCATTGGAGATACTCTCAAGGTCAATAAATTCCTGTAACCAAGATCTTGTAATTATCATCTAAATTGCTCCAATAGTCTTATATCTCCCTCAAACAGACTCCTTAGGTCTGGTATCTTATGCATCAACATCGCAAAACGCTCTACCCCTAGTCCAAAGGCATACCCACTCACATCTTCATAGCCTACTGCCTTAAAGACATTTGAATCTACAATACCACAGCCAAGCACTTCCAGCCATCCTGTATGCGAACAGATGCGACATCCTTCGCCCTCACAGAAGATACAAGAGATGTCTACCTCAGCAGATGGCTCGGTAAACGGAAAAAATGAAGGTCTGAAACGTACCTCAACATCCCCAAACATATAGTGCAAAAAGTCAGTCAAAATAGACTTTAGATTTGCAAAACTCACTTTACCTTTTTCATCGACTACCAGACCTTCTACTTGGTGAAACATCGGTGTATGCGTTACATCAAAGTCACGTCTAAAGACAGTACCAGGAGCTATCATACGAATGGGAGGTTTTGTCTCAAGCATCGTGCGTATCTGTACTGGTGAAGTATGTGTTCTTAGTAATCCACCATCTTTAAAATAAAAAGTATCTTGCATATCACGTGCAGGATGGTACTTAGGCAGGTTCAAGGCTTCAAAGTTATGAAAGTCATCTTCTACCATCGGACCGTCTTCCACGGAGAAGTTCAGTGCCACAAAGTAGTCAATAATCTTATCCATCGTCTCCATCACAGGATGTAGTGCACCCTTATGAGCAAGTGTGCCATACAAAGAAACATCTATTGCCTCAGACTTTAACACTCTCTCTATCTCGTCAGCTTTCAAAGCTTCATAACGTGCATCAAAACTTGCTTGGAGTGCAGCTTTATTTTCATTTAGCCCTTGCGCAAAAGCTTTTTTCTCTGGACCGGGAACATCTTTCATCTTGACAAATTCAGCTGCTAAGACACCCTTCTTTCCAAAAAGCTCTACACGTACTTTTTCTAGTGTTTCAAGACTATCAGCCTGAATAATCTTATCTTCTAATTCTTTCATTGTATTCCATATTGTTCTGTAGTAATAATCGTGATTTTATCTAAAAATTCATAATAAGGGGATTTATAAGCTCTGTTGTGTGCTATAATTAAGAAAAAAGGACTCATCCATGTGCATATTTTGTAAAATAGTAAACAAAGAAATCCCCAACAA
>JALWME010000077.1 GCA_027083995.1 Sulfurovum sp. | reverse complement strand
TTAGTGCAAGTGGGATAGGTTGGACTTGTGATGTAAGTGCAAATCCAGTTATTACTTGTTCTCGTGATAACCCTTTGATGAATGTAGGTCTTACAGAGACGATTATTGTCACTGCTGAAGCACCTGATACAGGTGGGATTATTTCGCACCAAAATAGTGCTACAGTAGCAACAACTACAACAGACCCTATACCAGATAATGATACTGATACAGTAACATATAGTGTAAACCCAGATCAGTCTGATTTACGTTTGGTTAAAACAAAGGCTCCCTCTCCTGTAGCGATAGGGCAAAATATTACTTCATTCATTAATGTAAATAATATTGGCCCAAGATCGGCAAATCCTGTGCAAGTGGTAGATAATTTATCTATCAATGAAAGTTATGTCAGTTCAAGTGGAACAGATTGGAATTGTACACATGATGGTAGTCCTGTAGGCGGAGTAGTTGTTTGTGATTATAACCAAGTCCTAAATACAGGTACGAGTGCACCCTCTTTGAGCATCATAACTTTAGCCCAAACAGAAGGTAACTTGACCAATACGGCCTGTACAGGGGGGTCATCAATAGGTGGGGTAGCAAGTTTAGAACCGCTTGCTATAGATAAAAATCCTATTAATGATTGTCAATCTGCTAATACCATAGGTACAGGAGATATTAATGGAACAGGTACAACAGATATACGTGTAGTTAAAATTACAGATGATTCTCTTATTACTATAGGAGAGAATAGCTTTACCTATACTATTAATGTAAAAAATATAGGAACAGATGTAGGGGAGTCTGTTGAATTTAGAGATACTATACCACAGTGGGTAAGTGCTTCTAACAGCCGCCCAGAAACAACACTCACGGTAACAACAGATAAGGTAGGTACAAGTTGTACGATTAGTAATGCTTTGGTGGTATGTGATTTATTGGATATGGCAGTAAATGAAGAGGTAAATGTTACTATTACTGTTACCAGACCTATGGCAGACGGTACTTTGATTAATACAGCAAGTGCCTATTCTCTACTTACAGGAGATACAAACAGAACTAATAATATCGATAGTGCAAGTGTGACAGTTGAACCTATTGCAGATATAGAGTTAGTGAGTAAAACAGTTACACCTAACCCTATACTTGCAGGTACGGAAGCAACATATACTATTCAGGTACGTAATAATGGCCCATCTACTGCAGTAGATGTAAATTTAACAGATATCTTTACAGGAGAAGCATTTACTTTTATTTCTGTTACTACCCCAATAGGTTCATGTGTATATGATAATGGGACAAAGACACTCAATTGTAATTTGGATAATATCGCAAGCAACACAACACATTCAATCTCAATGGTTATAATGCCAAATCACTTAATACCAGCACCTGCAAATTGGGATATTGATAACATTGCAACAGTAACAATGTTAACTCCAGACTCTAATCTCTCCAATAATGAAAAAAATGCTACTTTGGAGATAATAAATGGTGAGGTTGATTTAGCTATAGAAAAAAGTGAATCAGATATTTTTCATGAACCAGTCTCCTATGACCCTTTTAATTTATCTCAAAACCTTCTTGTATATAAAATAGAGATACAAAATCATGGGCCTTCATTAGCGACAGATATAGATTTTATAGATAGAGTAGTAAGTGTTTTCCCAGATGTTGATCAAAACTTAACTTTTGTAAGAGATACAGCTAATGCAGATGGTACAGATGATGGAACCTCTGTTTGTATAGCTCCTGCAACTAATCCATTTACTCCAGATGCTGCAGCATCTACCATTAACTGTAATATTGCTGAGTTAGCTGCAGGAGATACATATATAAGGTATCTTGTGTTTCATGTTGAGAATGCACCCCATTATGTTTTTGGAGATGTCTATAGAGATGAAATTAATGTTACATCACGTGAAATAGAACTTCTTGCAGGAAATAATGTAGAAGATGAAAAAACAACAGTAAGAGTTCATACAGACCCTCAAATTATTAAAACAGTTTCAAAACCAATAGTAGAGGTAGGGGAAGATTTTACTTACACTTTGGTAGTGACCAATAATGGACCGGGATTTAGTCCTGATACAACCATTATAGATAATTTGCCCGCACATATGGAGCTAACAGGTACACCATTTACTACACCTGTAGATACAAATGGAACTTTAGGTTTATGTAGTGGTATTTCAGGTGATACAAGTTTTACTTGTAATGTTGATCAGTCAGATGGTACATTACATAGTCAATATGGAGACCCTGCAGGAATTTATGAGGTAAATATTACTGTACCTGTTCGATTTGTTTCATGGCCTGGAGTAGACCCTGTTATCAATACAGCAAATGTTACAACCTCTGGACCAGATCAAAATGAAAGTAATAATGAATCTAACGCATCAATTATTGTGTTAGAACCTGCACATATAGGTAATAGAATTTGGCACGATAGAAATGCTGATGGTATACAAAATGGTATAGACCAAAATTTTGGTGCAGGTATTGTTGTTGAGTTAATAGATATCAATGGAACAGTGATACAGACTACTACAACAAATGGTTCAGGTATATATGGTTTTGATGTAAATTCATCTGGTGATTATAAGGTACGATTTACCTCCCCAGGAGTAGGCTATATTCCGACTACACAAAATAATCTTTCAACAACAGATTTATTGGATTCTGATATTAATGCTACACTTGAAACACCTTATGAATTTATTGATTATGGTGAAAATAATACTACTTTAGATGCAGGATTTTTTAGAGTAGCATCTATAGGAAATCGTGTATGGATAGATAATAATGGTAATGGACGACAAGATGCTGGAGGTGGAGAAGTAAATGTACCAGGTGTTGATGTCCGTCTTTATGATGACAATAATATTCAAATATTGACAGATATTAATGGTACATTTTTTGGTTTAGGAGGTGTTGTTACAACCGATGCTTTAGGAAATTATAGTTTTACCAATCTAAGACCTGGAATATACCATGTAGAGTTTGATAAATCTACATTACCGCCAGAATATGTATTTACTACAATAAATGCTTCAGGAGCAAGTGCTAGTAATAATAGTGATGCAAACTATATTACAGGTAAAACAGCAAATACTCTACTGATTTCAAATGAAAATGATATGCGTTGGGATGCGGGTATATTTATTCCTGTGAGTATAGGAGATCGTACTTGGTATGATGTAAATGGTAATGGTATCCAAGATGTGGGAGAAGCAAATTTATCTAATGTTCCTGTACAGTTATTTAGATCATCTGATCTTGGTACACCTGTTTTAACAGATTTAAATGGTACAGCATTTCCTCTTACAACAGATGCAAATGGAGCATATCTGTTTGATAATATACGTCCTGATGATTATGTTGTAAGGTTTACTCCTCCTGCAGGAGGATATGTTATTACACTACAGAATCAAGGTGTTGATGATACAAATGACTCTGATGCCAATACAGCAACAGGGAATACAGGTATATATACATTAAATTCTGGTGATGATGATATAACAGTTGATACAGGGTTTTATATTCCTGTGCGTATTGGTGATAGAGTTTGGGAAGATAGAGACTATAATGGTTTACAAGATAATGGTGAACTTAATGTCTCTGGTGTGCGTGTAACACTTGTAAGAGATGGTGTTCTTGTCCCAAGTGAATTTAGAATTACCAATACAAATGGTGAGTACCTTTTTGCAAACTTAGCTCCAGGATTTCAATATAGTGTACAGTTTTCTAATCTTCCTGCGGGATATAAATTTACTCAACAAGATATGGGTGCAGATGATACTATAGATTCTGATGCTAATGAGACAACAGGTAGAGCTTCTGGTCAAACTCCTATTATGCTTTCAGATGATGAAGACCTTACATTTGATGCAGGAATATACTTGCCTGTTGTTATCGGTGATAGAGTATGGGATGATTTGGATGCAGATGGGATTCAAGATGGAGGTGAACCAGGAATTGATGGTGTAGGTGTTGAACTTTATATTGATGGTAATGCATCAGGTATCACAACAACTACAGCAGGTGGTGGGCTATATAGTTTTGGAGATTTGTTACCTAATCATAGTTATACAGTTCGATTTACTTCTGTACCAGCTGGATACCGTATTACAACAACAGATGCAGGAGGAGATGATGGAGTAGATTCTGATATCGTAGCTTTAAATGTCCCTCTTGTATCTACACCTGTGATGTATTCTAGTGAGAGTAATTTAACACTTGATGCAGGTTTCTTTAGACCTGCTTCTGTAGGTGATAGAGTTTGGATAGATGCCAATGGAAATGGACAACAAGATATAGGAGAATTAAATGTTTCAGGTGTTAGAGTAAGATTATTTGATAGTTTAAACAATCCTATAACTACAGATTTGGATGGTGCTATATTTGGGGGAGGTACAGGATATATTGATACCAATGCATCTGGTGAGTATCTTTTTGATAATTTAAGACCAGGAACATATTATATTGTATTTGACCCAGCAACATTACCTACAGACTATGTATTTACGACTTTTAATGTAGGCCCAGTATTGACAAACAGTAATGTGCAAAACCTTGTAACAGGAGCAACAAATACTTTTCCACTTATTTCAAATCAATATCAACCTTCATTAGATGCAGGTATTTATATACCAGTAAATATTGGAAGCCGTATATGGCATGATGTTAATGCAAATGGTATCCAAGATGTAGGAGAGTTAAATATTACAGTAGATGTAAATGTGACATTAACAAATGGAATAAATACTTATACCACTACAGCATCCAATGGTTCATATCTCTTTACAGGTGTACAGCCTGGTGTGGGATATACAATTCATTTTGATATGCCAACAGGCTATGATAGTGTGAGTCCACAAGATACAACAGTTGATATAAATGATTCTGATGTTAATCCTGTAACAAGAACTACAAATGCCTTTAATATAGTTTCTGGTGTAGATCAATATACATGGGATATGGGTGTATTCAATACTGCTTCTTTGGGTGATCGTATATGGCTAGATGCAAATAGCGATGGTATACAAGACCCTGGTGAGTTAAATGCTACGGTTAATATAACAGTTACATTGCGTGATGACTTAGGAGCCATTGTCAATACAGTGGTTGTAAATGATGGTAGTTATAATTTT
>JALWME010000076.1 GCA_027083995.1 Sulfurovum sp. | reverse complement strand
GGCTAAAATATCGATACTTACATCATCACCGATACTGTTACCCGTAAGTGAACTGTCATCTGTACTGTTTGGTCTTGTATCACTATCATCTAGATAATCTGGAATACCATCACCATCGCTGTCTACACCATTACCACCTTCAATAGTATCAGATACCCCATCACCATCTGAATCATCATCTAAAAAATTATAGATGCCATCACTGTCCTGATCGAGTGTAATACCATGACCAAGTGCTACCGCATTGTCCCCTTCATCTGCATCAGAGATACCATCACCATCTGTATCAGACGTACCCAATACTGATATAGGTCCGCATAATGCTGTAAATTGAAGGTTTACTATTGCTCCTACTTGCGTAGGTTTTACAGCCATATTGCCATTATTTTCCCATGCACCAAGCTCTTTTATATTACCTGTACCAAAGTCCCATGTACCATTATTGGTAAATTTGGTCACCTCACGAAGCGTACCTCCATTGGAAGTATCCAACAATCCACCTGTACCAATCGTATAATTTTGACAGTTTATATCTTTTATCACACCAGAGTTAAGTCTTTCTATATGTCCATTACCTATGATGACATCAGCATATACAGGTTGTAAAAATATAAAAACAACAGTAAAAAAAAGTGTTTTAAAATATGCTATCATAGCTTTTCTCCATAGGTATTGACACTATATATAATCTTTATATATTTTACAATAAAAATGTCAAAACTAGTCAAATGTAACTTTTGAGAATACATCACAAACTCCAAAACAATATCATATTCTCTTCTATCTCTTGATAGAGTAATGTATTTATATCTATTTTATACATAATCATTTCCATAATAGAAGCTGAAGTACCATGCGTAATTTCATTTCCCGTTGCCCACCCAATGGCAAAATCACTTGTAAGCGTACAATTACCCATGTTCAAATTGGTATTAAGTTTATCCACTCCTGATGCTCTCATGATTATTTTTGTAGAAGTTCTTATAAATGTATAAGAAACCCACATACCTACATTAGCACTATTTTCAAAAGATCTTGCATTCGTTACACAACAAGAACCAGGATCAAAATATGCCCGATTGTTTCCCCAGTTGATATGTGCACTCCACCTGTTACTCGGGCTTACGGTATTATCCAGTACTCCAAAGATATGTTGATTGAGAGTAGTCGCTTTTACAATAGCAAGTACACTACCTTCTTTGCCATTGTTAGTCACATCTTGTATGCCGTTTGGGGTATCTACTGTAAGATAGTCATTATATCCATCGCCCTTAAAATAAGGTCTATTTGCATCAGTAAAAAACTGTGGTTGTCTGTTGTTTATAGTCTGCACAGCATTTCTACCTAATCCACTCTGGTCATACCAGGTATGCACATAGACATTGCTCCCTGCTCTCCATACATCTATAGCTGCCACATCTACAATGTCATTATCTCCCCAGCTAAAATCCTGAAGTGCATTGTCACTGGCTCTTCTTAGCTTCACAAGTGGTCCATTATAGTCACTTTCAAGAACTCGCATAGAAAAGGCAAAACTTATGTTTGTAAGCTTTTCGTCAAGTATATGGGATGGTTTTGAAGTAGGAAACTGGTTATAGTTGACTATAGCAGCATGCACATGGCATGTCCACAACCATACAAACATCAACCCAATACTACTTATTTTTCTCATTTTTTTAGATCCCCAGTAAGATGGTATGTATTTGTAGAAGTAGAGACAAGCCCTACACCTGCATCTTTCCCTGCAGTTTTAAAGCGAGAAAGACGATTTTTTATCACTGCTCCACTGCCAGCGATGGTTACTTTTCCATTGCCAATTTGATAGATACTTACATTAAAACCAACAGGTAATCCTGCTGGTACCGTAAGTGTCACATCACTTGCACTATTAAAGGTCAATACTGCTCCATTATCGCTTTGCTGTAAAGTATAGTTTGAAGTTTTAGCTATCACCACAGCACTTGGTGTGTAGCTTATACCACCATCAGTTCCAGTGACTAGCTTATTGTCTGTATCACTGCTGATAAAAAGTGTACTTACAGCTACCCAATTCGTGCCGTTATAGTAATAAATTTTATTGTCCGTAGAGTTATAGACCACCATACCTAGAGTAGGTATTGTGGTATTCATATCTGTTTGTGTTCCTGCTTTAAGTGTAAATATCAAGTCGTCCTCAAAAGCAGCATGTACCGTACTTGTAGCAAAGCTAAACGAGATAAGAACATATAAACATAATCTTTTCATACAGTTTTTCATTTCAAGTCTCCAATATTTTATCGTATATATAACTCCACTATGTTCACAGCACTTGAATTGGGACCTGGTATCCCTCCACAACAGCTTGATATTGCACCAATGGCATACCACCAATTACCATGGTTCACTGAACCATCCAAATATGTTACATTGCTGTTATTTTCCAGTCCACCCCAAAAGTTTGTACTTGAATCTATGGCGATAGCCTCATATCCAGCAACTGGTCTAGTAGAAGATCCTCCACTTCTTGGGTCAAAGCTCTGCCTCCAGTGATTACGTTTGTTCTCATTGGGGTAGTAGAGTCTAAACTCATATTTGGTACCACTTTTAATGCTGTCTATCTTGTTGAGTATAGAATACTTTTTAGTACTTAACCCTGGAGAGTTTTCGTTGAATGAATCCGCCTGAGCATCATTTGAAAAATGTCCTCCACTTAAATCATGCCTAAACACTAGTGTCCATCCACCACCATCTGCTGTCATGTTGCAATAAACCTGAAAAGCATTGGCTGAAGAACCTCCGTCAAGGTCAATCCAGTAGATTCCATCTTCTACGTTACAATTTGTATCTAATAGCTGCTTGCATGTTGTTCCTGCAGTTGCCTGTGTTTTGCCTGGTATTTTATAGTCAATTATGTAGGGATTGCTATTTGTACCACTCCCACTTATTTCCATACAGTTTCCCGCAACAATTTTTGTCTCACTTCCATCTGTAGAAATTTTTTTCCAATCTGTATTATTTCGTTCATAGATATTCTCATCATCTGTATTAAATACAAGTGAACCTATCGTAGGAGAGGCAATGGCATTCATTTCGGATGTTGTGACACTGTGTAGCACGACTAATTCATCATTCTGTGGTGCAGCATAAAGTAAAATTAACATAGACCAAATATATATTATTTTTTTCATAATATCACCTAAACCATGCGGGATTACTTATAAGTGGAGAACCAAATGTTTCTGTGGATCCTCCTGTATCATTTGAATATACATTAATCACAGGTACTCTCATATCATTTATTTCAAAAATTGCATCAAGAGAGTTGGTTCTATTTGTTCTGCAACCATCTTGTATGACATTTATGTTTATTGCTGTGCCTCCTACAGCATAATTTTGCTGCCCAAAAGTTGTCTCAGCACCTGTATGTAATCTAAAACCAAAAGCCCAGTTATAATTACCACCACTATTATAGTAGTAGTGAAGAACACCATCACATTTTCCAATATATGTTTGTTTACCCTCTGTTGATACTGCTCTAATGTTGTTAATCTGTGTGTCAGTCAAAGAGAGTGAAAAGTTTGTGGGTAGCCATCTCCAAGCATCGTTGCTAGCAAAATATTTTTGATCTATAAAATTACTTGCATAAGGTATCTTTGTCCATCCTCCCCCACTCATATCACAGTAAACCTCAAAAGCATTGGCAGTGCTTCCCCCATCAGGATTAATCCAATAGACACCATCCCTTACATTGCAACCACTGTTAAGTATATGCTTACATGTCATTCCTGCTGTTGCTTGTGTCTCCCCAAGGTTTTTATCTTTTATTACATAGGGGTTAGTTGTGGTACCTATGCCAGATACTTCTGCACAGTTTCCAGCGATTATCTTCGTCTCGCTTCCATCAGCAGAAAATTTCTTCCATGCTGTAGCATTGCGTTCATAAATATTTTCATCATCTGTATTGAAAACTAGTGAACCAACTGCAGGAGAAACAATGGCATGCATCTGTGCTGTTGTAACACTGTGTAGTACCACTAGTTCATCGCTTTGTGCTGCATGAAGTATTGATGCAGTAAAGAAGATGAAATAATATAAAAACTTTTTCATATCAATTCACATTTAGCACATAAGGAGTAGCACTTGCCCCATTACCTGTGACACTTATCCCATTTCCAGCATTTATAATGGTCTCACTACCATTGGCTCGCATTCTTTTCCATGCACTACCTGTATAAAAGAACAGTGTATTTTCTGTACTGTTATAGACTACACTCCCTGCTTGTGGAGAAGAGATATTATTCATTTGAGATGTTGTTACGCTATGAAGCCGCATCAACTCATCCGCAGTAATTGCATGCATAGTTGACACCAAAGCCAATATACTTAGTAGATATTTCATATTAAATCTCCTAATAATCAATAACCGTAAACATAAATTCACTATCTCTTTGGGCTCTGTTATTACCACCATTATCGTTATCACCTGTACGAACTTGGAAGCTGTTTGTCGTCTGATTATAATAAGAAATATCATAATCATCATTCCCCGCACCATTAGAATCTAAGATAGTCAACTGTATTGTATAATTAGCTGTTGGCCTGGCAGGGCTTAATGTTACAGTGTATCTACCCCTGCTATTTCTTACCACAGTTGCACCATAACCACGTTGTAACGCTCCTGTAGAACTTACTTTACCAAATGCCACTATAGGACTTGATCTAAAAGTGGTCTGTGTCCCATCTTCACTTGTGTATTTGTAGTCCAACTGATTTGGAGTAGCTTCTTGCGTAAGTGTTGTTACAGTCTCGTTTATATTTACTGTAGTAGCACCCTCATTGGTATAGTCTGCTATTTTATGCCCTGCTATTGTATTTGCTATGGTTGTTGTTGTTTCTGTTGCCACACTTAAATCATAGTCATTACCTGTCTGTGTTAACGTAACACTGCCATCAGTTGATGTAAGGGTTTGTATTTCATTTGTATCAGAAGTATCATTATCATCTGCAACATGTACCGCTAATGCAGCACTTACAACAGCGATATCTGCAGACTCCTCCAGGCTAGAGAGATCAACTGTTTGGCTTATACCGTCTTCTATGCCTACGGTTAAGACATTAGTCCCTGCGTCTAGTGCGAGAGACTCTATGTTTTGGTCATCTGTGCCTG
>JALWME010000075.1 GCA_027083995.1 Sulfurovum sp. | reverse complement strand
GTATTATCGTAGGGGCTTCGTCTTTCCTGTTGGATTGTTTTATTTTCTTCAGATGAGCCAAAAAATATTTTTGCCTGTGCAATACTTGACATAGTGTGTCCTTATGTAAAATTATTTGATTATAGCCAAAGGAGGATAAAAAATTATTTTTTATATGAAGTCAAACAAGATACATCATCACAATAGCTCTTTTTTAACACAAATGTATACACCTTATCTTTGATAAAAAAACAGCAAATAAAAAATCCACAATAGATGTATGATACTATTGTCTTTACATACTCACTAGATGTCCAAGCATAGCTCTAGATTGTTTTTATACTCTGCTCTTTTGTGGTGTCAGAAAGTTCTATATGCCTCCATGAAAATCTTTCTTTTTCAAATCACCATTATAAATGATGTCTCGTACATCAACGGAGTCCATGTTGAGCATATCTGGTACCACATCTGCCTCTTCTAGTTCTTTAATAGCACCCTCAAGTTCTTCCTGATAGGTCTGCATCATGTCAGCTGCAAGCACTCCTTTTGTTTGCTGAATGACTACGAGTTTTTTGATCTCTTCTTCTACGCCTGTACCATCTATGGTGACTATCATTTTGCCCTTTTCTTTCTCTCCAAAGTGGTAGTCACATACCCCACTAGCTTTCAAATCTTCTTTTACCATGTCATAATTTTCTGGTAGTACTTGTACTACTATACTTGAAATGTTCATTACTGTTAATCTCCTTTTATTTTAATTTCCACATCATCACTGTATTGTCATCACTTGATGAAAACAGTATATTTTCATCTTTAAAGAGTATAGTATTCAGTGTACTCTTTTGCCCTTGAAGTTGGGCTGTTTTTGACTTAGTACTTCTATTGTAGATAGAAATATTGTTCTTTTCATCCATAGCAAAGGCAACTTTCTGGGCTGAAGGACTCAGTCCTGTAGCATAAATAAGGAATGAGCCTTCTATATACTCTCCTTCCTCTGTTGTCACATCATAAAGGGCACCACGCCTATCTTGTCCTGCTCCTGAGATGATATTTTTTTTAAAATCTACTTTATAGACATTGTCTACATTGACAGATTTTAACTCTTTAAGTACTTTTCCTGTTTTGGTATCTATCACACTCAGTACACCACTTTCACAGGCAAAAACTGCTTGTGTTTTGTCATTATTTAACGCAAAATCTGAAAACTTAGACTCATTTAACTGTGTACGAAAAATCTCTTTTTTATCTTTAATATCAAAAAGTACCGCTTCGTTTGAAAGTAAGCCAAGAAGTATTTTTTCTTTTGAAATAAACCGTACTTTAATCGCTGCTATCTTGTCTGTATGACTCAGTATTTGTTTGGTAGTATTCTTGTCATGTATCCATAGGTTGGCATACCCTCCTTTGCCACTGTCACTCAAAAATACATAGCTTAAACCAAAAGTATCTACAGAAAATATACGTGCTGGTACTAAATCTCCTGTGAAATCCTGAACTTTAGGAAGGGTGATTTTTTTACTAAACACCTTGTCTTTATAGTCATAGATTTGTACCACTCCATTGTCTGTGGCAATAACAAGTGTATTGTCATGCAAAACTATATCTTTTGCAACACCTGCTACTTCTATCTCCTGCGTAGGTGTTACAACGCTCAAAGCAAAAGCATAAACTATCGTTAAAAGAGAGACAAAGAGTTGTTTCATGCCGTCAGTTCCTCTCGTGCTTCTAAGACTTTCACAAAGGATACCATCTTCTCATCACCCATAAGCCCTTGTAGCATCTCAGTGATATACACAATATAGTTATAATCCTCAGAATCCATGGTGGCAAACGCATCTGTAGCATCATCATTGTAGTTTTCATCAATTATAAGCAGATGACGTAATGCGATAATATCTTCGGGCAATACTTTAAAAAGGTTTGGGCAGCTTTTTTCTATATTTTTGATGTTCAACGTTGTTTACTCCATTCTATAATCTGCTAAGGGTACTATAGTAAAGTCTATGGCAAGGGTCGGACATCTAGCTACACAAAATCCACAACCTGTACATCTATCCATATCTATAACAGGATTAAATAACCCATTAAAAAGTATAGCGTCATCTATACATGGCTCTTTACATGAGAAACAGATAACCCCATTGTGTGCCAAACATCCTTCGGTACTGATGAAAAACGTAGCATTGAGTTGTTCAGAAGTATGAATATTTTTTAGGTTCAATACATTAGGCTCACACACCTTCGCACACTCTTCACAAAAAGTACAACCACTTTTAGAAAAGCTTAAAGAGGGTGTACCATCTTCGCGTATAAACAGTATCTCTTCATCACAAGAAGCTATACATGCTTTACTTTCACAAGTAATACACTCATTCTGAAAAAGGAACTCATCCAAGCCATAAGGAGGTCTTAGTACTAAAACTAAGTCTTCCTTGTTTTGGTTTAAGGGTTTTCTAAAAACATTTAGAAAATCTCGTCTGTCTTTCACGTTTACTCGCCTTCCATAAAAGGTGCAGTTTCTGAGATTTCATAATCTATACCATCATTCATATGGTCTACCAATGAGGAGTGTGCTTTATCTTCATCACCATAATCTGGTCTAAAAGTATTTGCTACTGATGTTTTCATTTTAGATTGTGGTGCATGACACTGCGTACAGTTAAAACGTCCCTGATACAAGGTGTCACCTTTATGTGTATCTGCAATAACAATATCTGCTGTATTTTCCAACATTGAACCCAACACCTGCCCCTCTTTGAGTACCATATCTCCCTTCATTACAGTTGATGGTCTATAGTTTGTAAAATGTGTCGCAGGTATAGGTGTGGAGCCAACAGAAGGGGCTACTTCTGGCATATGACAACCAAGACACTGATTATTCATCTTTGTAATAGGGAGTAGCCCCTCTACAGAGTGTGGTATCATGGGTGGTGCGTCTTTATATGCTCTCTCAAATCTGGTAGAGTCTCCAGGAGAGGGTCTATCATAATCAGCTTTTGCTCCTTGTGTTTTATCTTCAGAGTAAAGGTCTGTTTTTCTTAAACCCATCTGCGTTTCTGAGATGGCTTTTTTACTTGCCAAATCTTCAGATTTGATACGTGTAATGTCTGAAGCATCTGCGTTCAGATCAACATAGGTTCCCCCTGAAGCAGCTACAGCAGCAGCTGCAGCAAATGTGCTTGCTTTTTCTGTTTGTGAACCAGCTTCTGTTTTAATGAGTAATGATATCGCTTCCAAATCTGAATCACTTAAGTTTTTAACTTGTGCGACCATCATCTGCTTCATTGCATCACCATAGGTACCTGCTTTATAACCCTTCAATGCGTTTACAATATCTTTAAGTGACATATCTTTCACTATTTTAGACTTACCCATCGCAGCTTTTTCAAAATGTTGTCCATGACAACCCGTGCAGCCTGTAACACTTACTGCATATATATTTGTTGTTGCCAGTATTGCACCTATAGCAACCGATTTTATCAATACTTTCATTCTCTTCCTCCTACTATTAAATTAGATTTTTTCTTGAAAATTGGCAAAGCCAACCTTTCGGTTCATCTTACTAAATCTAAGTCTTATGATGCAGACTTAGTAAAACTTCTAATACTAAATTTTAATGCATCATCATTGCACACATCTACACATCTACCACAATTTGTACACTCTGCATCTGTTACCGAGATACTCGACTTGTTTATCATATGTAAAACCTGATTTTCAGGACATACTACTTTACAGTCCATACAGTCTGTGCAGTTCTCATGGTTATGTTTTACCCTTACAAGACTTTTTGAACCTATCAAAGAGTATGCAGCACCTAAAGGACAGACATGTCCGCACCAACCATTTTTAACCCCAAAAAGGTCAAAAAGAAAGATGGCAAGCACCACAGCTGCTCCCATACCAAAACCAAAGACTATGCCTCTTTGCATAATAGTAATAGGTGAAACTACTTCAAAAGCAGCCACGCCCACAAGTGCAGAGACGATAAGTCCTAAAGTCATAAGCCAATATCTGGCACTGCGTTTCAAAAAACGATAATTTACCTCTTCTTTGTCAAGGTTTAACTTGCGTCTAAGCCAATTTGCCAAATCTGTTACTATATTAATAGGACAAACCCAAGAACAAAAAGCCCTACCACCTATCACAAAATAAAACATCGTGATAAATACTGCACCCAAGAGTACATCTGCAGCTAAGACAAATCCTGTTGCCAACACTTGAAGTGTCGTATAAGGATCTGCCAAAGGAATAACGCCAAAAATATAAGATGTCCCAAAGGTACCTGCTAAGATATTCCAACCATACGCATTTGCAGCAAAATACAAGAACAAAATACCTATCTGTGTTGTCCGTCTAAGGAGTAAATACTTCATATTTTTCATTAGTATGCTACCTCCATATTTAGATAATCATCCGCATTCTCTTTTGAAAGTTCTGTCTTTGTCTCTTCTCCTTTAGCCTCTGCCACACGTTCCTGGTCTTTAACATCCCAGCCTTTGACGTAGTAATCACCTGCTTTTCCCTTGGCAATATCGTTTGGCAGTATAAATATCGCTGCTTCTTCAGTGACACAAGCCTGCTCACATAACCCACAGCCTGTACAGGCATTATCGTGTACTACAGGGAGCAAAAATGCATGTTTACCTGTTCTATCATTTTTCTGATATTCAAGTGTAATCGCTACATCCAATAAAGGACAGGCTCTATAACACGCATCACACTGTATACCCCAAAAGGCTATGCATGACTCTTTGTGTACTACAGCAAGTCCCATAGTAGACTTGTTAATATCAAGTTCTCGTTTTTCATTTAACAAGCTTTCCATATCTAAAGCTCCTGAGGGACATACAGGTACACAAGGTATGTCTTCACACATATAACAAGGTACTTCTACAGGTATAAAATAGGGTGTCCCTATCAATAATGAATCACCACCTTTTGCCATCTGCAATGTACCTGCTCTTTGCCCTCCTGTCTCTTTGTCTATATTGGTATCCCTGTTTACGCAAGCCTCAGCACACAGACCACACTTGATACATGCTGCTAAAAAATCACTCTCTGGTAATGCACCAGGTGGTCTCAGTACTAAAGGTGAGGCTTTAACGCTGTCAGCATATCCACTCCACAGTAATCCACCAAGAGCAGCCAAGCCTACACTTTGCACGCTTTTTGCCATAAAGTTTCTTCTGTTGTTTGAGTAGTTATTAGCTGCCAT
>JALWME010000074.1 GCA_027083995.1 Sulfurovum sp. | reverse complement strand
CACCATAGAGTTCATCTACACCCTTAACTGCGGCTATACTCCCTTTAAGCCAGATATCTGCACCCAAACGGTTAAGCTCACTTACATGCATAAAGCGGTTTTCAAATAGACGCTCTTCTATAAGGCTCTCTCCTTCTGCCATGACAGCCAGTGCCATAAACTGGGCTTGCATGTCAGTAGGGAAACCTGGGTACTCCATAGTGATGAGATTGACTGGTTTAAGATTGTTGGTAGGGTGTATAGTGATACTCTCATCCGACAAGTCAAAAGTGCATCCCATAGATTCCAATTTATCAATGGAGGCTCTTATATGCCCATGGTCTACCTTGTTCAGAGTAATGCTTGAGTTTGTAATAGCACCTGCACAAAGGTATGTACCTGCTTCAATACGGTCAGGGATAATCTCTACTGTTTTAAATGTCAAGGGTTTACCAGAGGTTCCTTCTATGGTGAGTTCATTTGTGCCAATCCCTTCTATCTTCACGCCTGCGTCACGTATCATCTCACACAGCTGTACAACTTCTGGTTCTTTGGCTGCATTGATGATGGTGCTGGTCCCATGAGCGAGGGCTGCTGCCATGACGATATTCTCTGTACCGCCTACTGTTATCTTGTCGAAAATGATTTTAGCACCTTTGAGTCCATCAGGTGCTGTAGCTTTGACATAACCGCCTTTTATCTCCAGTGTAGCACCCATAGACTCCAATGCTTTAAGATGTAAATCAATAGGACGCTGACCAATAGCACATCCACCCGGTAATGAGACTTCACATTCACCAAAACGGGCAAGCAATGGACCCAGTACCAAGATAGATGCTCTCATTTGCGAGACTATCTCATAGACAGCTTTGGCAGAAGTGATGGTGCCATTGTTTATATGTGCAACGGTCTTATTATGTTCTACAGAACCCCCGAGCATTGTAAGCAGTTTGAGTAGGGTACGGATATCTACTACATTGGGCAGGTTTGTAAGTGTGAGTTCTTTGTCAGAAAGTATGGTTGCAGCGATAATAGGCAGGGCAGCATTTTTTGCTCCTGAAATTGTGATTGATCCACTTAATTTCCTGCCACCTATAATTTCCAAATAATCCATCTTCTTTTACCACCTTGCCTTTAATTGAACAGATTTTATCCAAAGATAGGTTAATGCTAGAAGCAAGAAAAAACATATTAGTAAATATTAAATTATGCATACTTTTTACATTAAAAAATAGAAAATTCATATTAATTAATCTGTTTATTAATAAATATGATGTACAATATTTTCTAATATGTACGATAAAGGGCTTAGGGAACCTGAATATAAGGGAATATATGTCTAGCAGTTTAGATAAATTAAAAGCACTGAGTTCTCGTCTGGAAGATAAACTAGAAGAGAAAGAAAATCTTTTTTCGCAAAAGAATAGCGCAATTACAACAGAACCTAAAAAGATAAAAGACAGTGTACAAAAACCTATAAAGAGTAATGTAGAAGATGGAGATATCATACGTAAAGAGAATATTTTACGTGTAAAAGTCTTGTATGAAAAGCTTAAAATTTTTGAAAAGTCACCAGATTTTGATAATATATTTATATACAAAGCGATGAACCTTTCTGGCATTGGACTCAAAGAGGATGATTTTGGACAAGTACGTGAAGGCAAATATATTCAAGTGATTGCTATCACCTATGAGCCAGATAAAAATGGTAAGAAAAAAGCAAAAAATATCTCTTTAGGGTATTTTGGTAAAGCTGAAACTTTAGAAGAAGCATTGAAAAATGAGATTATTGAGTTTGTATTGCGATGGCGTTATGAAAAAGCATTCCAAAACCTTGAACACTACAAAGATCTTATCGCAAGAGTAAATACCTCTAATAATACATAAACATCTCCTCTGTGGATTCTTAGGATATAAATAGTAATTCATATCCTAATGCTGTTAAAACCTAACCAAAAATTTGTTACAATCTAATTCTACTTTTAACACTTAGGATTGATATGCACCTTGACCTTACACCAGAAGCACTTTTAGTACAATTAGGATACACAAAATCAGAGCAGACACTCAGACAAATCAATGAAATCATAGACAATACAGCAGGCTTTGACAAATTTTCACAACATTTACCCTCATTTAATGATGCTTTAGCCGTTGAAAAAGGTTTCATCGCCATGTCAAATTCTGAAAAATATCTCAAAATTAAATGTAATGAGGACAGCTCTGCAGATAACCTTTCTGCTTTTACAGCGTTGGTCAATCACTGGGCAGACAAATATAAGCTTGAACTTCAAGAAGTAGACAATAAAAATACTTATTACATCGTCGGTCAAAACTAGTTGCCACTTTCAAATCTCAATACTGAGCAGCTTAGTGCTGCTACTGCTCCACTGGGTCATAATCTTATCATTGCCTCTGCAGGTACAGGTAAAACCTCTACGATTGTAGGTCGTATTGCCCATTTGCTTCAAGCTGGTGTGGAACCATCTACTATTTTGTTACTGACCTTTACCAATAAAGCTGCAGGAGAGATGATTGCACGTTTGGAGCGATTTTTTCCCAAAAAGGTGGTGAACAAGATTGAATCAGGTACTTTTCATGCGGTCTCCTACCGTTGGCTCAAAGAGTTGCACCCCAATCTTGCACTCAAACAACCCTCTGAACTTAAAACACTCTTCAGAAGTATCTATGAAAAACGTAATTTTGAGCGTATGAATCTTCCCCTACACCCTTTTTCAGCAACCTACCTCTATGAACAGTACTCCCTGTACCAAAATGCTTCACTCGATGGCTTTGATGAGTGGTTTTTAAAGAAGTATGAAGAGCATGAACCTGTGATGGATATCTATATGGACATTGTAGAGGAGTTTGAACGTGAAAAAATAGACTACGGCTTTGCATCGTTTAATGACTTACTCTTACGTATGAAGAATCACTTGGAAGAGAATACCATACCTTTTAGAGAAGTTTTAGTGGATGAGTACCAAGATACCAATACTTTACAATCAGCACTGATAGATGCACTCAGACCAGAGTCACTTTTTTGTGTGGGTGATTATGACCAAAGTATCTATGCATTTAATGGTGCAAACATTGAAAATATTGCCACATTTTCCACACGATATCCAAATGCTACAGTCTTTACTCTAAAGACTAACTATCGTTCTACTGCACCCATACTCTCATTAGCAAACAGAGTTATAGAGCGTAATGAACGGATTTATCCTAAAAAACTAGAAGTTGGAAGACATGGCAAGACACATCCACCCAGACTGCTTATATATAGTGACCTTTTTGAACAGTATCAGTCTATAGCACAGGATATAAAACATACTCATGTACCCAATGACCAAATAGCCGTAATCTTTCGTAACAACGCTTCAGCTGACGGAGTAGAGGCATCATTGCGAGAATATGGTATCGCGTGTAAACGTAAGGGAGGTACAAGTTTTTTTGATACTAAAGAGATAAAGTTTTTACTTGATCTCATGTCACTTCTGGTAAACCCTAAAGATATGATGGCATTCATTCATCTGTTTGAGTATGCAAGAGGTGTGGGGTCTGCACTCTCTCGTGAGTTGTTTCAGTGTTTTTTGCATTTTGGAGAGGGGTGTTTGATGCAAGGTGTTTTGTATCCTGCAATAGATGAGCTTCCTAAACTAAACCCAAATAAAAATACTCAATTAGGACTTTTTGATGATGACCAAGAGATAGGTTCTGCTGCTAGATTCAAGGCACTGAATTTAGGCTCTACGCTTATGGCTCACCCTTTACTTAAGCATCCAAAACTAAGCCTTGATGCGGTGAATTACTTTAAGGAGTATCATGCACTTATGCATGTCATACATCAACTCCAAGACCCTTCAGATATTTTACAAAATATCATCTCTTCCAGTCTTTACAGAGGTATTGTTGAACTTTTGGCGACCCAAAGAGGACGCCTAAAGTCAGGTGAAGTAGATGAAGAGAAAAAACAACAGGCCAAAGAACGCATAGAGAAAAAAGCGATGTTGCTTTTAAATATATCAAGAGAGTACAAAGAGCTTAGACGTTTTGTCAACGCTATGGTCTTGGGCGGTAATGAGCTTAGTGAAGGAGAAGGTGTGAATTTACTTACAGTACATGCCTCAAAGGGTCTAGAGTTTCCAGAAGTATATGTCATAGATCTAGTTGATGGACGTTTCCCTAACCGAAAGATGATGTCAAGTATAGAAGAGGAGAGACGACTTTTTTATGTAGCAGTTACCAGAGCAAAAGACAAACTCTATCTCTCTCTTGCAAAGTTTGATAAAATAAAAAAGATAGACTATAAACCTTCACAGTTTTTACATGAAGCAGGGCTGATTAAAGGTGAGTTTGTAGAGCCTGAGGTCAAAGAGAAAAAACCCCGAAAAAATAAAGAAGAGGTTTAATCTTCTTCTATATTATGTCTTAAGTATTGCTGCATCTCTACTTGAGAAGTGAGATCCTCAGCTTTTTTTCTAAATACTTTGGATTGATAGAGATCTTTATCGGCATTTTCAAAAATCTCATCTATATTATCTGGTCCTGCTTCTTGTACACCAATACTTATATTGAGTGTCAGCCCAGGTGTAGCCTCTTGTTTATTCCATCGTTTAATCATCTCCTGAATTCTTTTTGCCAAAATAAAAGCATCATCCTCTTTGGCCTCTGGCATTATGATTACGAATTCATCTCCCCCAAAACGTGCAAGGAAGTCGGACTCACGTACAGAGACTCTCAAAATATCTGCAAGAGAACTGAGAATCTTGTCTCCTGTGATATGCCCATAAGTGTCATTAATCATTTTTAGATTGTCTACATCCATCATGAGTAGACACATGGTATGTTTATATCGTTTGACTTTTTCTGTCTCTTGATGTAAGATCTCATTAAAGTAGTAACGGTTATTGATACCTGTAAGAGAATCAACCATCGCTAACTCTTCTACTTTTTTATATAAAAATGCATTTTCAACGGCAATCCCAGTAAAAGTACCTATAGCTGAGAGGATTTTCATATCTGTCTGGGTAAAACTTTCATACGTAGGAATAATAGCTTCTGTATGGGTAGCTGATGTATTTGATGGAGAAACAATTTTATTGACAAGTTCAATGGCACCTACAACTTTATTTTGACCATTTAAGAGTGGTACGCACACAACAGACTGGGTATGAAAGCCCATGATATTGTCAATACGAGGACTAAACCGTTTATCTTTTGAA
>JALWME010000073.1 GCA_027083995.1 Sulfurovum sp. | reverse complement strand
CAGCCTATAAAAAACTTTTATGGAAAAGTAAATTAAAAGGTTTTGTCGAAAGTCAGATAGCACATTTTAAAGCCCAGTGGAAAGTAGTAGAACGTGAAAAAGAGTTTCAAGGTACCATAGGTGGACTCAAGTTTAAAGGACGTATAGACCGCATAGACCAAAACAGTACGGATACTTTGGTGGTAGATTATAAAAGTGGTAAAGTAGAAAACGAACCAAAAAAACTAAACACAGACAAAATTACAGATTTTCAAATGCCTGTGTATCATCAACTTCTTAAAGGAAGATACCAAAATATACGCTTGGCATATCTTAAAATATTTGAAAAAGACTCTATGCAAGAAGTAACACTCCTTGAAGAAAGAAATGAACTACTATATGAAAAGATAGTAGAACTCAAACAAACTAAGAGCTTTGTGGCTGAAAAGTGTGATAACCTGCAGAAGTGCAAGTGGTGTGAATTTACTTTGATGTGTGGGAGAGGAGAGTATTTATAATTAAATATCTAGGTTTAGACCCAAAAATATTAAGAAGCTGGAGTCTGCTCCACCCCAACCAAGATAAAATTTCCGCTTATGATTATCATCAATTCATGCACAGCAAGCGTAACACATTTTAAATACCAAATATAAAAATATGGCATATTGGCATATTTTCAATAAACTCAATATGCCTTAGTCAACATTCTGCTAAAATAACCCTAATTATTTTCCAAAGGAAATCCCTGTGACATTTACAACCACATTACAAAAAAATGCGATTAAAATTATGTTGCTTGGTTCTGGTGAACTGGGTAAAGAGGTAGCCATAGAAGCACAACGTCTTGGCATAGAAGTTATCGCCGTGGACAAGTATGAAAATGCCCCTGCTCACTTAGTGGCTAACAAAGCTTACGTCATTGACATGAAAGACAAAACATCTGTTCTTGAAGTCATAGAAAAAGAACAGCCCAACTTTATCTTACCTGAGGTTGAAGCCATCTCTATCTCTGCACTGTTTGAAGCAGAAAAACGTGGTTTTCATGTCATCCCCAATGCTGAAGCAGTAAACAAAACCATGAACCGTAAAAACATCCGTGTTTTTGCAGCCCAAGAACTTGGGCTTAAGACATCTAACTATGAATTTGTAACGACCTTAGAGGGGCTAAAAGAAGCATCTGAACGTATCAAGTTTCCCTGTGTCATAAAACCTGTCATGAGTTCATCTGGGCATGGGCAGAGCATCGCTAAGCGTGCTGATGATATAGAGAAATCATGGGAGATAGCCAAAGAGGCCCGTGGTGATGCGAGTGAGCTGATTGTCGAAGCGTTTGTACCATTTGATTATGAAATTACACTGCTTACTGTGCGTAATGAGACAGGCACACTCTTTTGTGACCCCATAGGACATGTGCAAAAAGATGGAGACTTTATCCTCTCATGGCAACCCATGCGTATGAGTGATACCGCACTGCAAAAAGCCAAAAAGATTGCTAAAGCTGTAACAGATGGTCTTGGTGGTAGAGGTATCTTTGGTGTAGAGTTCTTTGTGAAAGACGAAGAGGTCTACTTCTCCGAACTTAGTCCTCGCCCACATGACACTGGGATGGTCACACTTATAACACAAAGTCAAAGCCAGTTTGCCCTGCATGTGAGAGCTGTTCTTGGACTGCCACTTGATTACACCACTTATGGTTCAGGTGCGTGTGGTGCATACAAAGCTACAAAGGAGAGCTCTAACCCAGTACTAAATGTACCTGACTCAGCTTTTAGCAAAGAGAGCTTCGTAAGGGTCTTTGGAAAGCCAGAATCACATGTAGGTCGTCGTATGGCTGTGAGTCTTGTGCTAGATGATGTTGAAATTGCAAAACAAAGGGCTACAGATATCGTAGCTCAAATAACAGACAGTTAGGTATAAAATGGCATTTTTTTCTAGGGTATTTTTACCTTTTTTACTTCTTGGATATATTGTCACAGAGACATATATGAAGCTTCAAAATATCTCACTTTGTGGAGAGGTAGGCTGTAAACTAGCTGGTGAGCTTTTACGCTTTGATCCGCTCTATTTGAATTACTTGGGTATAGGGGCTACATTAACACTGCTAATGCTAGGTTATTTTTCTCTCAAATCAAAAATTCTAGAAAGACTATTTTTTATCGTACTATACGCTGCTATAGCATTTGAAACTACCATTATCGGCTATCAGTTCATTGCCAATCCTGAACCATGTGTATTTTGTTTGGGTGTCTACAGCTCCCTTCTACTTATGGCAGCACTTAGTCACTTTAAACGGTTTGCTGCTGTCTTGGCCGTGACACTTTCTATCTTTTTTGGACTTAACACCCTTGCTATAGGAGAAAACAAAGCCTATATAATGAACAATGGACTCTATCTCATACAGTCTGAGACTTGTGGGCATTGTAAAAAGGTTAAAAACTACTTTAAAGAAAATGACATCAACTACACAGCCATCTCTGTCAATGAAGCAAGTGCCAGAAGTTTTTTAAAGTTTGTCGATATCTCCAGTATCCCTGTGGCTGTCATCAAAAATAAAGCTGGAATAAAACTTATCAATGGAGACAAGAGAATTATCGCTCATTTTGAAACTAAAAATCGTTCTGAAGATGATGAACGCGAAGTGCTTTTGGCACCTCAACAAAGTTCTACTTTGGGTCTATCCACTGACCTTTTTGAAGCCACAACAGAACCAGGCTGTACCATCACAGTCACTGAAACACCCTCTTGTGAAGACGACAATACAAGCCACTAAGGAACAATATGCACATCGTACTACTTGACGCTAAGACTTTAGGAGCTGATTTAGATATCTCTGCTTTAAAACAGTTTGGTACACTGACCTCTTATGAAACTACATCAGAAGAACAAACGCTTGAACGCATTATAAATGCAGATATTGTCATCACCAATAAGGTCATCATTACGGCACATATGATGGAACAAACTCCCAAACTAAAACTCATATGCATCGCAGCAACAGGGATGAACAATGTAGATCTTGATGCGGCAAAGCTTCAGGGCATCGAGGTAAAAAATGTCGCAGGGTACTCTACCAAATCTGTTGTACAGCATACCTTTGCCATGGCATTGTACCTACTGGAAAAATTGGCATACTATGATACAGTGGTCAGAGACAATACATGGAGTGCATCTAAACTTTTTACCGATATATCCAAGCCATTTTATGAAATATCTGGTAAAAAATGGGGTATCATAGGTATGGGTACGATAGGAAAAGAAGTTGCAAACATTGCCACTGCCTTTGGTGCAGAGGTCTCTTACTACTCAACCTCTGGACAAAACCTACACCATGCCTACACACATAAAAGTTTAGCGTTTATCCTAAAAGATTGTGACATCATCTCTATCCATGCACCGCTCAATGACAAAACCTATAACCTTATCAATGAAAATAACCTGCCTTACTTAAAAGAGAAAGCCATTTTACTTAACTTGGGACGTGGAGGTATAGTCAATGAAACAGACCTCGCATTTGAGCTTGACAGACGTGAAATTTATGCAGGTCTTGATGTACTGGAAACTGAACCTATTGCCTTGAGCAATAGACTCAATAAAGTTACACACAAAGAGAGACTGTTCATTACCCCTCATATCGCATGGACGAGTATAGAAGCCAGAATAAAACTTCTTCAAGGCATAGTGAAAAACATAGAAACATTTTTGAAAAAACAACCTAAGGATACGCAATGATAGATATACTCATTATAGGTTCAGGTGGAGCAGGACTTACCGCAGCACTCTCAGCAAAAGAGGCTGGTGCTTCGGTACTTGTAGTAGGTAAGTCCTACCCTGAAAATGCACAAACCTCTATGGCACAAGGGGGTATGAACGCTGCTCTTGGCAATGTAGAAGAGGACAACATAGAGTCCCACATAGCAGATACCATAAAGTCTGCACGAGGGTTGTGTGATGAAGAGATGGTGCGCCAGATGTGTGAAGATGCACCCAAAACCATTGCATGGTTAGAGAGTATAGGAGTACCATTTTCACGCCTTAATGTTGGGGGTCTGACCTCTGATGATTTGCGAAGTGAATCGTCTGCAGGTCTGACACCCAACATCAAGACTGTCGCCCAAAGACAAATGGGAGGAGCCTCAGCCAAACGTGCCTGCTATGCACAAGACTACACGGGGCTTAAGATACTCCACACCATTTATGACACTTGTCTCAAAGAGAACATAGACTTCCTAAACGAACATTATCTACTCAATCTTGTTGTAAGAGAAGATACAGTTAGAGGTGCAACTTTCCTTGACATACGCACAGGAAAAGTCAAGCAGATAAATGCCAAGTCTGTCATCATCGCTACAGGTGGATATGCCAGTCTCTATCACGGTTATACTACCAATGCATATGGTTCAACAGGCGATGGTATCGCTGCGGCAATACGTGCAGGAGGAGCAGTCTCTGACATGGAATTCATACAGTTTCATCCTACTGCACTTAAAAACTCCAGTATACTCATAAGCGAAAGTGCTAGAGGAGAAGGTGGATACTTGGTTAACACTAATGGTGAGAGATTTATAGATGAACTTAAACCTAGAGATGAAGTAGCACGTGCTATTTATACAGAGTTTAAAAAAGACCAAGAGGTCTTTTTGGATTTGCGACATTTAGGTGAAGAGAAACTTATGAAGCTTCTGCCTCAAGAAGTAGCACTTTGTAAACTACATGAGCATATAGACCCAGCCAAAGAACTTATCCCGATCAAACCTGTTGCCCATTACACCATGGGGGGCATAGATGTAAACACCAAACTGGAGGTAAGAGGTATCAAGGGATGCTTTGCTGTAGGTGAATGTGCTAATGCTAAAGTCCATGGAGCCAACCGTCTGGGAGGCAACTCTTTGCTGGAAATTACTGCTTTTGGGAAACGTGCAGGTCAAAACGCATACCAATATACGCAAGAAAATATTGTCCATGAAGCAGATAAGGCACAAGCTAAAGATGACAAAGAGATGCTAGATATCCTTTACGACAAGGAACCCAATATCAACTTTTATGAAAAAAGAGGCACCCTAGGTACACTCTTTTATGAGTCTGTGGGTATTGTGCGGGTCAATACCTCTTTGCATATGGCACAAGAAGAGATTCTCACTATGCAAACAGAGTTAGGGCAGATGGGTCTCTTAGATAAAAGCCGTACCAACAATACAAACCTCATAGACCTATTGGAATTTTCAAACGCACTTTTGCTGGCTCCAAGTATTATCTCCACTGCTA
>JALWME010000072.1 GCA_027083995.1 Sulfurovum sp. | reverse complement strand
TAGTAAATGGGATAATGGTAAGCGATTTGTACCAGTCTATACAAAAAAGTAAAAAAAAGACAGTCAGCAAAGAGTATAGGATTAACCATCAAAAGAGATATGTGACAAAAAGAGTGAGAAAATGGATCAATGGGAAATTGGTCAAAGAGAGTAAAAAGAAGTTAAAATTTTATGCCAAAGATGATTTACTTACACTTTATTTCAACTTGGGAAAAGCAGTGAAGAAGAGGGGAAAGACCTATCAGTTTAAGGCAGTAGGCCTTGAAAAACAGCAAGGTAAAGTGAAGATAACCGTACCAAGTAAAGCAAAACAGGCACCATATATCAAAGACTTAGGTACAGGAGCCAGTTTGTATGCCAAAGCACTGATACACCAAAGAAATTTCAAAAAGAAAAAAGGAGATATCTTGCTCTCTTTGGCTCAAGATGGTTATATTGAAAAGTCAGTGATTAAAGATGTTGTACTCTATGGTGATGTGCGAATAGTACGACACAAGTAATCTATTGATAAGTAGATATATTAGGTTTAGCACAGAAGGGAGGGTTTAATGGAGAATCATAATAAAAATGTACAAAAAATGCCAGAGGATAAAAAGCTTTCTTTAACAACTAAAGTACTTATAGGTATGGGGTTGGGTATAGTAGCAGGACTGTGTATAAACTTACTGGGACTCAATGCAGAGGGATCATTTGTCTTTGAATATGTCATAGGTTTTTTCCATATTGTAGGGAAAATGTTTATCACAGCACTTAAAATGCTTGTAGTGCCTTTAGTATTCTTCTCACTTATTGCGGGTGTACTTGGTATTGGTGATATTAATGTATTGGGTAAAGTAGGTGGAAAGTCATTTGCTCTTTATATGCTGACAACTGCTATTGCTATTGCTGTGGCTATTACGTTGGCTGCTACTATAGGTATTGGTGAGGGTGCAAATATGACATCTGCAGTATCATTTACTGCAAAAGAGGCACCACTTCTTAGTGCAGTACTCATAGATATTATTCCAGGTAATGTGTTTAGTGCTATGGCATCAGGCAAAATGTTGCAAATCATTTTCTTTTCTATTTTGGTAGGTATCTCTATTTTGATGGTTGGAAAGAAAGCTGCACCCATAATAGAACTTATCGAAATATCTAATGAGATTATGATGAAAATGGTAAATATTGTTATGACAGTAGCACCTTATGCTGTATTTGCACTGCTTGCCAAAGCTGTTTCAAATCTTGGGCTTAGCTTACTTGTTGATTTGGCGGGGTATGTACTTGTATTGATAGTGGCACTGATGATACACCTTTTTATTACGTTGATGGGTATTTTAAAAATATTTTCAGGTATGAGTCCTGCTATTTTTCTAAAAAAAATGCGAGAGGTACAGATTTTTGCATTTTCAACATCAAGTTCAAATGCAACAATTCCTATCACGCTCAGGGCTGTGACAGGCAGACTTGGTGTAAATAATTCAGTAGCATCTTTTACTGTACCCTTTGGAGCAACGATTAATATGGATGGTACAGCTATCATGCAAGGGGTTGCTACAGTATTTATAGCCAATGCGTATGGGGTTGAGCTTGGAATGACTGGTTATTTAACTGTTATTATGATGTCTGTACTGGCATCAATCGGTACTGCAGGTGTGCCTGGAGTGGGGCTTATTATGCTCTCTATGGTATTTACACAAGTGGGTCTTCCTGTTGAAGGCATAGGACTCATCTTGGGCGTAGATAGACTATTAGACATGATACGTACAGCTGTGAATGTCTCAGGTGATGCTGTGGTATCTGTGATAGTTGCTAAAAGTGAGGGAAAACTAGATATTTCTGTCTTTAATGATTCCAATGCAGGAGTCTTGACAGGGAATGATTTGGATATCCCAGATAAAATTGAGAGAGAAATCGCAGAAATAGTACAGCAGACACATGACAAATCCTAATAACTTTTAGAGGCACCCTTGTGGTATACTTTCACAAAAATTTAAGGTAGCCAATTGAAGCAAATGATTAAAAACATGGACCGAGGCATTTTATTGATGCTATTGGCATCACTCTCTTTTGCATGTATGGGTGGTTTTGCTAAAGTTGTGAGCCAAACACTACCACCTGTGGAAGTAACCTTTTTTAGAAATATTTTTGGGGTGCTGCTTGTAGGGATTTCTATATGGAAAGTGCCATTAAGACAAACAGGAGGTAGACCACTGCTACTGCTCTTTCGTGGTTCTATGGGCTTTGCCGCACTCTTGGCATATTTTTATATTATGGCACATATTCCTTTGGGCGAAGCGGTGACTTACAACAAGACCTCACCTATATTTGTAGCTATATTTGCCTATATCTTTCTTAATGAAAAATTACATAAGAGTGCGTTACTGGCTATAGTCATAGGCTTTATGGGTATTGTATTGGTCGCTCAACCCCAAGGTGGTAGTTTTGACAAGTATGACATCTTGGGTATTTTTTCAGGTGTAGGTGCAGCACTTGCCTATACCTCTATACGTGAACTACGAAAATACTATGATACCCGTGCTATAGTGATGTCATTTATGGGCGTAGGTACTATAGCACCACTGTTTTTGATGCTGATTACGCCATATGTGAATGTCAGTGAAGAGTTTGACTGGATGTTTGCAGTATTTGTGATGCCTCAAGGTGTAGAGTGGGGGTATGTCATAGCCGTAGGACTTTTTGCAACCCTGTCACAACTGCTTATGACCAAAGCCTATGAGCTTACCAAAGCAGGTATTGTGGGCACGATAAGTTATAGCAATATTGTCTTTGCACTTCTCATTGGGGTGATGCTTGGAGACCCTATTCCTGATATTTGGACAACTTTGGGTATAATCTTGGTAATACTCTCAGGGCTACTTGTAGCACTACCTAAAGCAAAAGGATAATAATAAGATGATTTTAATAGCAGGACCTTGTGTACTTGAAAGTCGTGACAATGTTATGCGTATCGCAGAGTCATTGGGTAAATACCATGATGACTGTACAAAAGAGTTTTACTTTAAAGCCAGTTTTGATAAAGCCAACCGTACTTCTTTGGATTCATTTAGAGGGCCTGGACTTGAGGAAGGACTTAAAATGCTTCAAGAGGTCAAAGAGCAGTTTGGATATAACATCTTGACCGATGTCCATGACTATACGCAGCCAGAAGCTGCCGCTGAGGTAGCAGATGTATTGCAAATCCCTGCATTTTTATGTCGTCAGACAGACTTGCTTGTAGCAGCAGCGAAGACTTCAGCAGTAGTCAATATTAAAAAAGGGCAGTTTTTAGCTCCTGCTGCAATGGAGCATTCGGTAAAAAAAGTGCTTAAAACACGGGGTTTTGAGGGTGATGCCACGTATGAGAATGCTGAGAAATACAAGGTATGGCTCACTGAACGTGGTTCTAGCTTTGGCTATGGCAATTTGGTGGTGGACATGAGAGGACTTAAGCAAATGAGAGCATTTGCCCCTGTGATTTTTGATGCGACACACTCCGTACAGCAACCAGCAAGTGGTGGAGCTACATCTGGAGGTGACTCTGCACTTGTGCCATACCTTTCAAGAGCAGCTGCAGCAGTAGGGGTAGATGGTTTCTTCTTTGAGACACATTTTGACCCCTCTGTAGCACTCAGTGACGGTCCAAACATGATAGAGCTTAAAAAACTAGAAGTACTTATGCAACAGATAGAAGCCATACAAGGGATAGTCGATTAGGATTATAACTCTATAAGCAAAAAGAGTTATAATAAAAACAATATAAAACACAAGGAACAACATGACAACTGTAGAAGGTAATTTACAAGTAAACAAGAGCAAAAAAGTAGCAATTATCAATGCAAGATTTAACCACTTTATCACAGATAGACTGGTAGAGGGCGCGGTAGATGCATATGTGCGACATGGAGGAGATGAAAAAGATTTAGATCTTATTTTGGTGCCTGGTGCATTTGAAGTACCTTTTGCACTGGACAAGGCACTGGCATCTGGAAAGTATGATGCAGTGTGCTGTTTGGGTGCAGTCATTCGTGGTGCAACACCTCACTTTGACTATGTTTCGGCAGAAGCTACCAAGGGCGTAGCATCTGTAACGATGAAACATGGAAAGCCTGCAACATTTGGTGTACTCACTGTAGACAGTATTGAGCAGGCTATAGAAAGAGCTGGAACAAAAGCAGGAAATAAAGGTGGTGAGGCAATGGCTGGGCTTATTGAGCTTATGAATCTATATGATGAGCTAGGATAATAAAGTGAGAAACAATTAATGGCAACAAGACATCAAGCACGTACAGCTGTTGTAGGCTTAATTTATGCTTATGATCTGGGCAATGAAAATATCTCCAAGTTTTCCGATGAGATACTTGAAGAAGATAAGATACGCAACAAACAAAGAGCATTTTCACACTCGCTTTTTACTGGAACTATTGAAAACCTTGAAATGCTAGATAGAGAAATTCAAAATCACTTAACTCAATGGGATTATGAGGGTATTGGGAAAGTCGAAAAAGCTATTTTAAGACTGGGAGCCTATGAGATACTTGTGGCTAAAACAGATAAAGCCATCATCATCAATGAAGCCGTCGAATTGGCTAAAAAGTTGGCAGATGAGAAGTCTCCTAAATTCATTAATGGTGTACTTGATGCACTGGGTGAAAAAAAAGAGTCGTAGGGTGTTGTACCCTTACAACACGCTGTTGGCAATTAAACTATTTGGTGTTGTCGTGGGACAACACCCTACGGGGGTAAAAAATGACTGCAAATATGACCAAACGTATGACTATAGAAGAAGCCATTACACTCATAGAAAAGGCTGACCTCAAAACCTTGGGTAAAATGGCACTCGCACGTAAACAGCAGATGCATCCCAAGGGTGTGACTACTTTTGTGGTGGACAGAAACATTAACTATACCAATATTTGCTGGGTAGACTGTAAGTTTTGTGCCTTTTATACCCATGAGAAAAAAGAGGATGCCTATATTCTCTCTTTTGATGAGATAGACCAAAAGATAGATGAACTTTTAGCCATTGGTGGTACACAGATTCTCTTTCAAGGTGGCGTGCATCCCAAGCTTGAGATAGAGTGGTATGAGGATTTGGTAGAGCATATCTCCAAGAAATACCCTCAGGTAACCATCCATGGTTTCTCTTCAATAGAAATAGACTACATTGCCAAGCGTTCCAAAATAAGTATCCAAGAAGTACTTAGACGACTTAAAGATAAAGGTCTAAGCTCTATACCAGGGGCAGGTGCTGAGATACTCAGTG
>JALWME010000071.1 GCA_027083995.1 Sulfurovum sp. | reverse complement strand
CCGCAGCTAATCCATGAGCCTCCATTGATAAGGTTGTGTTTCCCATCAAAAGTTGGTACGGTAAAGTCATCATAAACAGGATGCACCTTAAAGCCCTCAAAAGGGTACATGGCTGTACGTGACCACTGCCAAACATTACCAATGACATCATAAAACCCGCCATGTTTATAGCTATCTACAGGAGTGGCAGATGCAAACTTTTCCAAGTTAATATTTGCAATACTTTTCTCTTCACTTGTCCATTGTGTATAAGAAGGTACCCTGCTTACCTCACATAAACGCATATACTCATCTTCTGTCGGTAAAGTGATATCTAGCCCAAGTTTTTGACTCTTCCACTTACAAAAAGCTGTTGCTTCCAAGTGGTTTACTTCTACTGGCCAATTTAGAGGCAGAGGTATCTCTCGACTTACTGTACGAAGATAATAACCATCCTCTTTTTCTATCCAAAATAGAGGGTATCTTGACATAGAATACTCTCTCCATGCTTTGCCTTCACTACACCAAAAATTATCATTGGTATAGCCACCCTCTTTCACAAATGCTAAATACTCAGCATTGGATGTCAAATATTTAGCAGCTTTAAAGGCAGGTACACTAGCTTCATGATGCCCATACTCATTATCCCAACCAAAAAGTTTGGCATCTTTACCTTTACCCAGTGAAACTACACCAGCTTGTACCTGTAGGAACACATTTTCAGGTGCTTCACCATACTGTGTACACTCTTTCCAGTATGCAGTCTCTTTTACTGTATTAAAAGGGAGCTGTCGTATAAGCACTGAAGAGGTTTCAAGATGTATGTTTTCATGTTCTATACCCATCATAACAACCCACCAAGGTGAATCTTCTGTGATAGGAAGTTCCAGAGAAAGTTTATCTATCGTGTCATTGACAATAGCATAGACCCTATCACGATAATATTGTGTCTCCTCTAGGCTAGGCCAGTCATAATGCTTATCATTTAAGTCGTCCCAGGACATCTCATCCACACCTACAGCAAAAATAGACTCCAGCTCAGGATCAATGCGTTCATCTATCATTTTGGCTAATATAAATTTATTGATAAAAAATGTGGCAGTATGCCCGTAGTAAAAAATGATGGGATGTCGTAAGTGGTCTGCTTTTTTAAAGTATGCTTCTTTATCAGTGACCATATCAAAAAGAGACTCATAACGTTTGTAGCAATATTGAAAATAGGCTTTTATCTCTTGTCGTTTTACTTCAGGGTCAGACCCCTGAAGTGTTGGCATCTTTATCACGTGTTATTCCTTTTGGCACCTATATTTATGTAAGATACCTAAGAAAGTTTAAAATAAAAGATTAAAAATCCGCTTTCTCTTTCGCACTTTCTATCATAGATACAAAAATAGTATAAGCATTGGCTACCACTGCACCAATGACAAGCCCTATAGCCAAAGGTTCATTCTCATAAAACTGTAATGCAAAAAATGCAGGTATAAGGTGTAAGTCAGCTACCAAAGAACCTGCCAAAAGCTCAGCAGAAAGTATATTACGTACCCCTATCTTCATCAGTGTAGATATCATATTTACTGATCCCGCGATAAACAATGCTACTACAGAATGTTCATACAAAAATGCTGCAGATGTCGTAAGTGACATCAATGTAAAAAATATATAAAAAACTTTACCCCAGTTCATATTACCCTTTCTTCTTCAATACGAGCAAAAGCTCGAATCAAATTCATCTCACTGAAGCTTCAACTAGAAGTCTCAGAGGATTAATTTATTTTGAATACGCCATTATAACGTAAATTATAGTGTACCATTTTCATACATGGCACGTATTTTTATCATTGTCTCCTTTGCAAGCAGCAAAGCTACTTGCAAATTCCTCTCACTAAAGCTTTGCCTTTGGCAAGAAAAGAAAAATGCTTTAACATCATAGTGTACCATTTTCATACATAGCACGCATTTTTGCCATTGTCTCCTTTGCAAGCAGCAAAGCTACTTGCAAATTCCTCTCACTAAAGCTTTGCCTTTGGCAAGAAAAGAAAAATGCTTTAACATCATAGTGTACCATTTTCATACATAGCACGCATTTTTTCTTTCTCTTTTGCACGTTTGAGCTTTTGGGCTTCGTTGAGTCTGTACTCAGATACCGAAAAACCTAACCACATCAGTATAGGTGATGCTACAAAGATAGATGAATATGTACCCACAATTACACCTACAAGTAATGTAAATGCAAAACCATGAATAATCTCCCCACCAAAGATAAAGAGCGTTAAGACCACGAAAAATGTTGTAAGAGACGTAAGCGTGGTTCGTGAAAGTGTACGGGTAACTGATTCATCGATAATACCAGACAAGTCTGGATTTTTAATCGTTCTGATACCCTCACGAATACGATCAAATACGATGATAGTATCATTTAGAGAATACCCAAGTATGGTAAGAAGTGCTGCTAAAATGTCGAGATTTACCTCTACATTAAAGAGTACTATCATGCCCATTGCAATGGTAATATCATGCACAAGTGCCATCACAGAAGCGACTGCAAAACGCCACTCAAACCTAAACGATACATATAGTAAAATACCAATAATAGCAATAATCATCGCCGTAAGTCCTTTAGTGCGTAACTCTGAACCTACTTTAGCACCTATCATATCTACACGTCTTACTTCTGCTTTGCCCGTATCTTTAAGAAGCAGGCTTACTTTCTTGCCTACATCTTCACCTAAAACATTCGAAGATGCTTTGGTACGTATGACCACCTCTTCATCTGAACCGAAAAATGTTACAGATGCACTCTCATAGCTCTTGTCAACGCTCAGTGCTTTTCGTATCTTCTCTATGGGTGCTTTGCCTTCATACTTCACTTGTATGAGTGTACCACCTGCAAAATCAACACCAAAGTTAAACCCCTTAGTCACCATGAGTCCTAGTGACAAGATAAGTAAAACGATTGAAATCATACCAAAACGTTTACTCTTACTCATGAGTGAAAGTGGCTTGTCATATTTAAAAATTTCCATTTATTTTGCCTCCTTCGTTTTGATACCAAACCAGAAGCCCAGTTTTTTCTTATCCATTTTAGGAAGTAACCACTGATAAATACCATGAGTACCCACAATAGCCGTAAGCATAGATGCTACAATACCAATACCCATCGTAATAGCAAAACCTTTAATCGCACCCGTACCATATACCACAAGTACGACAGCTGCGATGAGTGTGGTGACGTTCGCATCAAAAATAGCTGTAAAAGCATTATTGTAACCATCTTCAATGGATTTACCTATAGACTTACCCGCATGAAGTAGCTCCCGAATACGTTCGTTGATGATAACATTAGCATCCACTGCCATACCTACTGTAAGTACAATACCTGCCATGCCTGGCAAGGTAAGTGTGGCCCCTGCAAGTGACATGACTGCCAAGATAAGAAAGAGATTTCCTATAAGTGCCACATTTGCTATAATACCTGCAGCACCATAGTAAACCACCATAAAGATAACCACCAGTAAAAACCCAAGTGCCAGTGCCAAAGAAGAAGCCTTAATACTGTCCGCCCCCAGGCTAGGTCCTATGAAACGCTCAGACTCTATGACTACAGGTGCAAGCAGTGCTCCTGAACGCAAAGCAATAGCCAAATCTTGTGCTTCAGAAAAAGTGAAATTTCCAGATATTTGTACTCGACCTCCACCTATACGCTCATTGATGACTGGAGCAGAATAGACTTTTTTGTCCAACACCACTGCCATACGTTTACCCACATACTTCCCAGTAAAGTCACCAAATATCTTGGCTCCTTGTCCATTGAGTGTAAAGTTAATAAGTGGTTGATTTTGCTCATCAAACCCTACTTTAGCATCTGTAAGCATAGAACCATCAAGTACAGGTATGGCACGAAGCAGGTACTTTTGGGCTGTATTCACATCTGCAAGTATCACGTCACCATAGCTTTTTGCTTCTTGGTCACTCATGCTCTCTACTCTTGCTATACGATCTTCATCTACTGCCATAAGTTGCAAGTGTGCAGCACGCTCAATGAGTTTTTTAAGACGTTCTATGTCCTCTCTATTTTCGATACCTGGTACTTCAACCAAAATCTTGTCGCTCCCCTGCTTTGCCACTGTAGGCTCTGCAAGTCCAAACTCATTAAGTCTGTTACGTATGGTATCTACTGCTTGTCCAATGGCATCTTGTTTGGTACGTTCTTTTTCCTCTGGGGTCATAGCAAGCGAAAACTTCAAAGCATTTTGCGTAAGTGTTGTCCCTTCTATCTCTTTTTTTATCAATGTTTTCGCTTTAGGTGCATCATCACTGTCTAAAAGTTCAAAAGTGATTGTGCCATCTTCATTGATGCGAAGGTCTTCAAAGATAATCTCTTCATCATCAAAGAGATATTTCACCGTAGCAGCCATAGACTTTGTACGTGACTCAATCGCTACTTCACTTTTAATACCAAGCAACATATGTAATCCGCCTTGCAGGTCAAGCCCCAAAATAATCTTCTTGCCTTGTTCGCTTTGTGTCAATGATGGCATCGAAAATACGATACCAAAAATAAGTGCAAAAGCCAAAAGTACTACTCTATAATTAAGCGTCTTCACCCAACTCTACCTTTTTTGATACATATGCTCTGTCTAATTTCACAACAGTGTCATCATTTAGTTTGATTTTGATAAAATCTTCTTCAGGCTTCACAACAACTGCTATCAAGCCTCCTGTAGTGATGATTTTATCACCTTTTTGAAGTGCCTCAAGCATGAGCTTGTGTGCTTTTTGGTGCTTTTGTTGTGGTCTAATGATTAAAAAATAAAAAATTGCAAATAAAATAATAAGTGGCAAAAATGAACCAATAACGCTACCTTGTTGTTCCATGAGGAATCCTTTTGAATAAAATAAGTTATTATTTTAGCACTAATGAGATAACAAGAGGCTTGTTCATTGCAGTACTGAGTTCTGGCTTTATCTACCTTAACCATTGGGGCTTTTCTTATCCACTGTCAAATACGATTTTGGGTCTAATTTCACTCTATCTACTCCTTGACAGCAGCAAGAAAGTATGGTTTTTTTCAGGCTTATTCATCGCTTTGCTTTGGTTTTGGTGGATAGTACTAAGTTTCAAACACTACGAAATGCTTTGGGCTATTCCCATTGGTCTGCTTGTCATTATGCTGAGTTATGGAACTATTTTTTGGCTCATCGCGAAGGTATCTTCTTTGCCCGAAAAATACTCTCAGCAGAGGATACCCTGCATCATTTCTCTTCTCATAAAGG
>JALWME010000070.1 GCA_027083995.1 Sulfurovum sp. | reverse complement strand
ACCAACTCTGATGCAGTACTCAATCAAATCAAAAAAGAGACTGGGGTTGGTTTTGAGATTATCTCTGGAGAAGAAGAGGCTAGTCTTACGCTTCTAGCTGTGCAAAACAGACTTAAAAAATTACACAATGCTTCTGATTCATTTGTTTTGGTAGACATAGGGGGAGGGTCAACTGAACTTATATTCTCCTCTAAGGGTAAAAGTTTTTCAAAAAGTTTTCCTGTGGGTATTGTTACTGTCGCTCAGAGTTATGATAATTTGGAAGGTATTGAAAAGGCATTACCAGGTGTGATGTTAGATATGAAAAAGTTTTATATGGAAATATGTACAACTATGGGTAAGCCAAGTGTATTTGTGGCAACGGCAGGTACACCTACCACAGTGGCAGCTATGAAGCTTGGATTGAATTATGAGACCTATGATGCAGTCAAAATAAATGGCACATCTATAGAACAAGAAGAATTGGATTTTTACCTAAAGAAATTACTTGCTATGCCTTTTAATGAGCGTGAGATAACTGTAGGTACAGGACGTTCAGATTTGATTGCTGCGGGTATACTCATCTATAAACAGCTTTTTATACTTTTGGAGTTTAATGCTTGTGTCGTTGTGGATGATGGATTGCGTGAGGGTGTGGCTTTGGAGATGTGTTCTTATTACTCCCCCATCAAATAACCCAAAGGTTTGAGAGAATGAGACGGGGTAAGATGTGCGTGAAAAAAGCTGAAGGACTACCCGTAGGTAATTCGAGTAATAAGTGAAGGAGTTTGGAGACAGAGACTAAAGCTAAATTAAAAGGAAAAAAGAAAAACACTTTAAGTCTTCTGTGTCTCAATGAAGTGTGAAGAATGAATATTACAAATAAAAAGGGAAAAGATGTTCACACTTCATGTTGAAAGTATATTCAAAAAATGTCAAAAAATGTCAAAACAGTACAATATAATAATATTTTGCTATAATCAAAAAAAATTAAAATGGAGTGTGTAATGGCACAAATGTCTGGTGCACAAATGGTATGTGAAGCAATTATCGCTGAGGGTGTTAAAACTGTATTTGGTTATCCTGGCGGGGCTATCATGCATGTGTATGATGAAATATATAAACAAGAGGGGTTTGAGCATATCTTAAACCGTCACGAACAGGCATCAGTGCATGCTGCGGATGGCTATGCAAGAGCCACAGGTGAAGTAGGGGTGGCTATGGTGACTTCAGGTCCTGGATTTACCAATGCTGTTACGGGATTGGCAACTGCATATATGGACTCTATTCCTCTTGTGGTCATCTCTGGACAAGTACCTTCTCATCTCATCGGTACAGATGGTTTTCAAGAGATAGATGCTGTGGGCATTTCACGTCCGTGTACGAAACATAACTTTTTGGTACGTACACTAGAAGAGCTTCCTCGTATTCTTAAAGAGGCATTTTATATCGCCCGTTCAGGTCGACCAGGTCCTGTGCTTGTAGATATCCCTAAAGATATTACGGTAGACATTGGTGAGTTTGCGTACCCAACGGAAGTGAATATACCAACATATAAACCTACCTACAAAGGCAATAAAAGACAGATAGAAAAAGCAGTTGAGGCTATCAAGTCAGCTAAAAAACCACTCCTTTATATTGGTGGTGGTGCAGTACTCTCCAATGCGTATGGACCTATACGTGAATTAGCAAAAAAAACACAAATACCAGTAGTAGAGACGCTTATGGCTAGAGGGGTACTGGGGGCTAAAAATCCATTGCTTCTTGGTATGCTTGGTATGCATGGTAATTATGCATCAAATATGGCGATGAGTGAGACGGACCTGGTTATCTCTTTGGGTGCCAGGTTTGATGACAGGGTTACAGGTAAACTCTCCGAGTTTGCAAAGTATGCAGATATTATTCATGTTGATATAGATGCATCAAATATTGCTAAGATTGTACCTGTAGACTACCCTATCGTAGGTGATGTCACAGAGGTAGTCACAGCGATGTTGCCACAACTAGATGGCATAGATACAGACAGATTTGAAGCATGGAGAAATATCTTAAAACGTTATGATGCGCTTCATCCACAGTCTTATGTAGACTCTGATGATGTCATTAAGCCACAGTGGGCGATAGAACGCATTGGTCAGCTTGTAGGTGAAGATGCCATTATCACTTCTGATGTAGGACAGCATCAAATGTGGGCAGCACAACACTACCCGTTTGACAGACCACGTCAATGGATAAACTCAGGAGGACTTGGTACTATGGGCTTTGGTTTCCCCGCAGCACTGGGGGTTAAAAAAGCATTCCCCCAGAAGACTGTTATCAATGTCACAGGTGATGGTTCAATCCTTATGAATATGCAAGAGTTGGTCACTGCTGCTGAGTATAAGATACCAGTGATTAATCTTATACTCAATAACCATTTTTTAGGCATGGTAAGACAGTGGCAGACATTTTTCTACGAGAAGCGTTACTCTGAGACAGATTTGAGCTTTCAGCCTAACTGGAAAGCTTTGGCAGAAGCCTGTGGAGGCATCGGGTATGATGTGACCACCAAAGCGGAGTTTGATGCAGCCCTAAAAGATGCTATTGTACAAGACAAAGTATGTTTTATGAATGTTGCAGTCAATCGCTTTGAAGATGTACTTCCTATGGTACCTTCTGGTGGAGCACTCTTTAATATGATGCTACCACAGACAAGCAAACAAGACGGGGAGGCATAAGATGGCAACTACAAAAAATACTGTAGAGAATGAAAGACGTGTTATCTCTGTTATTGTGATGAACGAGAGTTCTGTACTTACGCGTATTACCTCTTTATTTGCAGGACGTGGGTACAACATAGAGGCTTTGACTGTTGCCCCTATACCTGAGTCTGATATGTCACATATTACCATAGCAACAAATGGTTCAGCCCGTACTATGGAGCAGATAACCAAACAACTCCACAAACTGATTCCTGTCTATAAAGTCATAGAGCATGAAGAGATGATAGAAAAAGAGATGGTTTTAGCAAAATTCCCTATTGTAGAGAGTTTGGCTGATATCTCTGTGTTGGCTTCTGCATACAATGGGGGCATAGCCAACGTAGGTAAAGAGATGATTATAGTGATGGTAGCAGATGAACCAAAACGTATTCAACATTTTATAGAGGCTGCACAACGATATAATCCGTGTGAGATTGTACGTGGTGGTACAGTTGCAATCGAACGCTAAACATTAAATAACGCAAAATGGGCAAAGCCCATCTTTGCTATTCTAACGTATAGTTTTCTTCAGCAGAAAGCTCACGCGACTAGTCGCTTTGCATTGCGTCCAACTTGTATGTATTGAACATAAAGGATACACGTGACTTATAGACTTTCCCAAATTACAAAAGATATAAACATAGATTTTAGCGGTGATGACATCAACATAGACGGCATACATACACTAAGTGAAGCCACATCCACACAGCTAAGTTTTTTTACAGATGCCAAGTATGCATCACAACTCCAAGACACTAAAGCAGCAGCAGTTTTCATAGATGAAGAACATGCAAAACTACTTCCTCCTTCAAGCATTGCACTCATTACAGATGAAGCGTATCTAAAGCTAGCACTTGCCTCAAAATTTTTTGCACATAGGCTAAGTACGCAAGAAGAGACACCAAAAACAGGTGAGGGGTGTGATATAGATAAAAATGTACGTTTTGGTAACAATGTCACCCTAGGTGATAATGTGACAATAATGTCAGGATGTTATGTGGGTGACAATGTATCTATAGGTTCAGGTACTCTACTGCACCCAAATGTGAGCCTGTATCATCATACGCACATAGGTGCAAATTGTATTATCCATTCGGGAAGTGTGATTGGCTGTGATGGCTATGGATTTGCACATACCAAGCAAGGCGAACATGTAAAGATATATCAAAATGGTAATGTAGCAGTAGAAGATGATGTAGAGATAGGAGCCAATTGTACTATAGATAGAGCAGTATTTGGTACTACCTACATAAGAAAAGGTACCAAGCTTGATAACCTTATACAAATAGCACATAACTGTGATGTAGGTGAGCATACGCTCATGGCAGCACAGGTAGGACTTGCAGGTTCTACTACTTTAGGAAGAAATGTAGTTATGGGCGGGCAGAGTGCAACTGCAGGTCATCTGGAAATTGGAGCATTTGCAACTATTGCTGGTAAAGCTGGTGTAACAAAATCACTTGATGGTAATAAAATGTATGCAGGTTTCCCAGCCATTGAGATAAAACTTTGGCGTAAAATGCAAGCAGCACTTATGCGTTTGGTAAAAAATCGTTAACTGCATTTTATTTCCGAGTAGCTACGAGGCTTTAGTGAGAGGAATTGAAAAGTGGCTTTGCCTCTTTTCAAGGAGAAATGATAATAAAAGTGCAGCACTTATGCGTTTGGTAAAAGGTAAAAAGAAATAACCTATTAACTTTTTGTGATATAATAATTTAAAATAATAAGACGAAAGGATTTTAAATGAGTGGACAAATTACAAATATAGATGAAATGACACTAAGCGGTACAAAAGACGGAAAGATAACTATTACGACTGTATCACAGCCTTATGGTCCTAAATCAGAATCAGTAGCAAGTATAGGTATCTCACTCCAAGCAGGAGCAAAGGAACCAGATTGGAAAGTACATATCCCTAAAGCCAATATAGATGCAGTTATTGCAGCACTGCAAGAAGCTAAAAAGAGCCTATAGATAGGCATATCCTAGGACTTCCATTTGAACAGAGTTTGGTCACTGTGACTGCCCCAGCAACAGGTGCATACAAGGTGTTGCATCTCTTCTGCTATATATTTTTTTCTTGAACCCTCTTTTTCATCGCAACTTTGGTACAATGCAAATAATTTTACTATAGGAATAATTGTGTCTATCACCCAAACCATAAAATCACGCATCCAAGAACATATTTTAGTCATAGATGGGGCTATGGGTACGCAGATACAAGACCTTGATGTACCAGATGAAGCATGGTTGGACGATAAGGGTGAAGAGCAGGAAGGATGTAATGAACTTCTTATAGACACAGCACCCCAACTGATTAAACGTATCCACAAGCGTTATGCCATGGCAGGAGCTGACCTCATAAAGACAAACACCTTTGGCACAATGCCATGGGTACTAGATGAGTACCAAATGGGAGAACGTGCCTATGAGCTGTCCAAAAAAGGTGCAACACTGGTTAAAGAGGTATGTGATGAGTACAGCACACCCCAGCAGCCACGTTTTGTACTGGGTTCTATTGGTCCAGGGACAAAATTGCCATCACTTGGACACATACACTATGATGAGATGTATGAAGGGTACAAAATAGTAGC
>JALWME010000069.1 GCA_027083995.1 Sulfurovum sp. | reverse complement strand
ACACAAGAAAAAGTGAAATATTTGATAACGGAGCAAATGATTTTTTAAGAAAACCCGTTAAAGAAGATGAACTTTTTAAGAAAATTACACAGTGGTCTTAAAAATTAAAAATTAAAAATTTTGACATAGCCCAAATGGGCTTGTCAAGTATTTATGCTCTTATAAGTACCTCTTTTAGCACATCATCCACATTTGAGACCCCTATTATTTCTATATTGTCTTTTACTTCATCAGGTATCTCTTCTAAATCTCTCTCATAGTTTTTGATAGGTATAAGTGCTTTTGTGACCCCAGCTTTATATGCGGCAATGAGTTTCTCTTTGAGTCCTCCTATGGGAAGTACTTTTCCTGTAAGTGTAACCTCTCCAGTCATAGCTACCTTATTGTCTATTTTATTTCCACTAAATATAGAAGCTATGACTGAGACCATTGCTATCCCAGCACTCGGTCCATCTTTGGGTGTAGCCCCAGCTGGTACATGAATGTGTAAATCATGGCGTTTATATACTTCTGAACTGTCCACGCTGATACGTTCTTCTCTCTCTTTTACAGAGTGTGGTATCATATTGGGGAAAATAGCTAAACGTTTTTCATCTATAAGTATCTTCACTACAGAGTGGGCAATACGTGCAGACTCTTTCATCACATCGCCTAAACTTCCTGTAAGCTGTAATGACCCCTTACCCTTAATCTTTATAGCCTCAATAGTAAGTACATCTCCCCCTACTGCAGTCCAAGCAAGACCAGATACAATACCCACTTGAGGTTTACTGTCAATCCTGGAAATTTCAAAGACTTTTTTATCTGTATACTTTTCTAAGTTTTTCTTAGTCACCTCAATCATATGTTTACTGCTATCTTCTAAGAGTTTTCTTGCACTCTTTCGCATAAGCCCTGCTATACGTCTACGTAAGTTTCGTACTCCTGCTTCTCTTGTATATTCATCTATGAGAAGTTTTAATGCCTTGTGCGTTATAGAAAATTCTCTACGCTTTAAAGCATGTTTCTTCAACTCCTGAGGAATCAAATAACGTTTCGCTATTTCAAACTTCTCTTTTGGAGTATAAGAGTTTAGCCCTATAAACTCCATCCTGTCACGAAGTGGTGCAGGTATACGTCCTACATCATTGGCGGTAGCGATAAATATCGCTTTACTTAGGTCTATATGGAAATTGAGATAATAGTCTCTGTATTTAGCGTTTTGTTCAGGGTCAAGTATCTCCAAAAGTGCTGCTGTTGGATCACCTCTCATACTTCTACCAACTTTATCTATCTCATCTAGTACAATCACAGGATCCATACTTTTAGCCTCTATAAGACCTTGCACCAAACGTCCAGGCATTGCCCCTACATAGGTGCGTCTATGACCTCTAAGTTCATTAACATCTTCCAGTCCTCCCAGTGCCATACGCACAAGAGGACGTCCTAATGCTTTGGCTATGGAGTTGGCAAGTGAGGTCTTGCCTACCCCTGGAGGACCTGCAAAACAGAGTATTACGCCTCCTGTATCTTTTTGTTTGACACCTCTAAGTTGGGCAAGTTCTCGCACAGAAAAAAACTCTACTATACGCTCTTTAGGCTTCTCTAATGAGTAGTGATCCTTGTCTAGTTCTTCGGCTACATCATGAACAGACAAAGATTTTTTAGTCAATTTCCCAAAAGGCAATTCAAGCACCCACTCCAAGTATGTTTGTAAAACATTTGCATCTGCAGAGTCTGGATGCATACGTGCAAAACGGTCTAACTGCTTGCTTATCTCCTTAAATGCATCTTCTTGCATATGTGGCTTAAGCTCAGCTATTTTTTCTCTAAAAGTAGCTATCTCTTCTTCGCGCTGCGTGTCAACACCAAGCTCTTGCTGTATCTCTTTAAGCTGTTCTTTTAAAAAATATTCTTTATTGGTCTGTTCTATTTTACTATGTACTTTTGTACGTATTTCACGCTGTACTTTTACAGATTCTATCTCAGCAGTGACCACATCTATGAGACCTAAAAGCCTTTTTTCTATATTGGTTTCTGTATACAAAGCATATGCAACACTCTTGTCTAGTTTTAACATAGACGCCACAAGGTCTGCTATACGATGTGGTTCGTCATTCTCTTCTATGGTACGTACCAAATCAGCAGGGAAAGTAGAGTTTAGCTGAGAGAGTTTTTTTATCTTGTCACGTAAGACTCCCATAAGTGCTTCTGCTTTAAGTGTATCAAAACTCTCTTGTCTTACTATGTCTATAACAGCACGATTGAACTCACCTTCTTTAGGCTCTATGATTTTTCCGCGAGAGAGTCCTTGAAAAAGTATCTTTACTCTGCCATCAGGGATGTGTACTTTTCGCATGATGGAGCCTATTACCCCTACTTTATACATCGCATCAAACTCTCGGCTACCCTCTTTACCCTCAATCGCAGAGGTCACAAAAAGCAAAGAGTTGTTTTCCATCGCATCTGTTGCTGCATCTATATCTTTTTGATCAGTCAAAAAGATAGGGCTTATCATAAAAGGATAAAGAAAAAGTTCATCCTCTACAACAATAGGCAATATGGTTGGAAATGCATCATAATCACTAAGTTGCACATTGAATCCTTTGGATTAAAATTAAAAAGTAAAAATTAGAAGAGTTGTATAACGATTTTATAGACAGTTTTTAATTTTTAATTTTTAATTTTTAATTGACTAAAAGCATTTGCTTTTAGTCAAAAATCTTCCCTATAATCCCTTTTTCAGGAGGGGTAATATCTGTCATCTCTACTATTGAGTCAGTATTTTTCTCTCTGTATATCTTCGCGGCAGCTGGTTTACCAGTACGCTCATACAATGCAGCTATGTTTTCGTTGAGCAAGTACTGGCTCATATGTAATCTTATAAGCATAGTGTTTACCAGTGGTGCATAGACAGAACCTGGATAACGATATATGTATGTTGTAGCTTTATCTATACTGTCCATAATCAATTTTTGATCCTTATAAACCTCTTTAATCCCCAAAAAGGAAGCTTTGAGTTTCATAAAATCAATATATTCGCGGTTTTGACTCTCTCCATAACGTTTGTTATACTCATCCAGGTAATAGTTTGCAAGCAAGTACTTTTCATTATTCATATGTGCATGTGCAAGCATCATAATGGCTGTAGGCATAAGTGGCGAACGCATATGTTCACTCTTAAGTGAGATATAATAGGCATCAGCTTTATCCATACTGCCGCTACTGATACTGGATCCTATCTGCTTGTACCAGTACAATGCTGGCTTGTTAAACTCTTCTATATCCTCAGTAGAGCCTGCACACCCTGCAAACAAAAATCCCACAGCTATACCCAGAAAAATATGTTTCTTCAAATGCATGTTTACCCTTGTCATATTATATTAGCTTTATCATAGCTCAATGTTTGTAAGAGATGTATGAATTTGACACTTTTTTCACTCCTAAAATCATAAATTAGGCTGTCCCACTATGGAGGCATACCCTGTCTCTTTTTCCACTCTAATGGCTATATCATTCGTACTGCTATCAGAAAAACCGAAGGTAATCGTACAGTCACTGCTCATATAAGTACGATAATCATTTTTTGCCCCATATATACCCACATGTGGTCTGCCCAAATGGTCAAATGCTATATGCTGTGCCGAAGCAGCAGCACAGCCTCCACTGAACACAACACTGTCTACACCATAGTTTTCACCCACAAACACACTGGGACTGTCATTGACACCTATACCTGTTGCACTGTTTGTGTTGTTCATTTTTTTACCATTTGCTGGGTCAATCGCTACCTCATTGTCATCTATATTTCCATCTCCATCTTGACTTGACGAGATAGCATAAAACCATTTGGGGTCACTGCCGTTATATTTTTCAAAACGTATATGCCAAAACCTTCTTTGCCACTCATCATCACTAGGATTTGTTTTGTTATCCATGAGTGCCAGATGTTGGGTATAACGTATGGCTGACAGTAAATTGTCACCTGCTTCTTGGCGGATATCTCTTTCCAGTCTTGGCAATGCAAGTGCAGCCAAGATACCTAACACAACAATCACCATAACCAATTCTAGCATAGTAAATGCATCATTTCTCTTTTTCATAATTTAAGCCCTCTAGCCATCTTTAAATATTACTATAATGAATATATCTCTTTATAAATTAAAAAGTACATATTAACTATTATTTACTTATAATAATACCATAAAAGAATTTGACATTTTTTGACATTTATTTGCTATACTCCAAGTGATAGAATAAATTTAAAAATCAGATAAAGTCATACAAGTGGAGACTACACATGCAAAAATTGAAAATATTAACCTCATTAACATTCGCTCTATTTTTCTCATTAAGTCATGTACTTTATGCAGATAATGAACCAAATGATAGCTGTACAAACACAGAAATCATATCTGAATTAAATAATGTAACTGTTTCTACGCTCCATACAGAATCTGGATGGGTGCATGAAGATGATGACGAATGGGACATATACAGTTTTCAAGTAGGTAGTGATGGGGAACTTGATATCCTTATAGAAGCGAGTAGAACATTCTATTCAGTATTTATAGAACGCTCTTGTGGTGCAGCAGATATCTATAGTGCCACATGGAATGGATCTACGAAAGACCCTAGTAGTTTTTCAGTTACTGCTGGTGAGACTATTTTTATTCGTATCCAAAGACGTTACGACTCATGGATGTCTTATGATATTGATCTAGACTATAGCATTAATAAGACAAGAAGCTTTACAAAGAGATATACAGATAATTTACAAGGAAACATAAAAGTCATTGGAAATACTATACTAAGCTCTCGTGATGGATATACTGATGCAAACAACAAAGTGCGATTAGAATATATCGATATAGATACCATAGACACTACTTTTAATTCATCTTCTGCAACAATTGATTCAAACGAAGCTGGAGTAGATATAAGCAATGCACGCATAAAATGGGCTGGACTTTACTGGCAAGGTTATCTTCATAGTGATGACGATGATGCAGGTATTGACTCCCAATATACTATATCTAGTACACAAAGCACGGCACATACTCAAATACAAAATATCATCAATACACATACTGTCTTGCTTACCAAAGGCACTGGTACCCCTATGGAGATAAAACCTGATCAACTTAATTGGGACATACAATATCATGAAGAAGACTATGTTTCTTATAAATATGGAGCATTTGCCAATGTCACTTCACTCCTTCAAAATCAACCTGCTCAAGGCCAGTATACAGTTGCCAATATACCTACTAGAGAAGGTCAAACAAACGATGGTGACTATAATGATGGTCTGGGAAATTATGGTGCTTGGTCTCTTGTAATAGTCTACGATAACAATACATCAGTACTTGAGAAGACAAGAAATGTCACTGTATTTGATGGATACTTGGTTCTTAATAGCAATACAACACAAGTT
>JALWME010000068.1 GCA_027083995.1 Sulfurovum sp. | reverse complement strand
TATCCTGTCAAAGGAGGATTGAGGAGTTAAAAAAGCTAGCTCCTCTTAACAATAGAGTTGACTTTACGCAAAGTATAGAAGAGCAAGGTTTAGAGCGACGTGATTTTCTTAAATGGGCATCTGCAACCACTGCAATGCTTATGCTTCCTGCTTCGTTTACGCCACTTGTAGCAGAGGCTGCTGTACTTATGAACAGAGTGCCTGTTATCTGGGTAGAACTTAGTGATTGTGCGGGTAATTCAGAAGCTCTTCTTCGTTCTGATGGTCCAAAAATTGATGAGATTATTTTGGATATTATCTCTTTAGAGTTTCACGAGACACTTCAAGCAGCCTCTGGTCATCAGGCTGAGAAGCAAATGGACGAAGCGATGGAACACTTTAAAGGAAAGTATCTGCTTTTTGTCGAAGGTGCAGTACCATTAGGTATGAATGGTGGCTATGGAACGATAGGGGCAAAAGGTGAAACATTTGTAGACCATTTACACAGAGCAGCCGAAGGTGCAGCGGCGGTAGTAGCGGTTGGTTCTTGTGCAACCTATGGTGGGATACCAGCAGCTGCTCCAAACCCTACTGACTCTGTAGGTGTGATGGATGTCATAAAAGGAAAGCCACTTATAAACATTCCTGCTTGTCCTGCAAACCCTTCTAACATGGTAGGGGTTATCTTGCACTTTGTGCTTACAGGAACTATTCCTGAGCTAGACTCACTTTTACGTCCTAAGTTTGCATTTGGTTACCGTATACATGACAATTGTGAAAGACGTGCACACTTTGATGCAGGAGAGTATGTAGAAGAGTGGGGTGATGAAGGAGCTAAAAACAACTTCTGTCTCTACAAAGTAGGATGTAAAGGGCCAATGACTTTTAACAACTGTTCTATCATTCGTTACAATGAAGGCGTCAACTGGCCTATAGGTGTAGGACGTGGGTGTATTGGGTGTAGTGAACCAGACTTCTGGGACAAATATGCCTATGAGAGACCCATGGCAAATGCCAACATTAAAGCACCAACAGGTGGAGTAGAAAAAACCGTAGATGAGTTTGGTTTAGGTTTACTAACAGCAGCGGGTATTGGTATCGGTATCCACGCAGCAGCTAGTGCAGTAGCAGGTAAGAAAGAAGAAGGAGGAGAGTAAAATGCCAGAGATAAATGAAGAGGCAGAAGCCCACACAACAGGTGGTGGTGTAGCTGCACACGGAACAGATGGAAATTTCCACTCAACAGATGCTAATGGGAACAAACATATTATAGTTGACCCTATTACAAGAATTGAAGGACATCTTAGAATTGAAGCAGTCATTGACAGTAACAATACTATCATTGATGCCTGGTCCTCTTCAACGATGTTTAGAGGGATTGAGACGATTGTAAAAAACAGAGACCCTAGAGATGTTGGTTTGATGACGATGCGTATTTGTGGTGTATGTACAGGTACACACTACCAAAGAAGTGTAGAGGCAGTGGAAGATGCATTTAATGTGACTATCCCTAAAAATGCACGTATTGTACGTAATCTTATACAAGGTTCACTGCAAGTACATGATCACTTTGTACACTTTTACCACTTGCATGCACTTGATTTTGTAGATATTATCTCTGCAACAAAAGCTGATCCAGAAGCTACAGCAAAAGAGGCTGAAAAATGGGCAAAAGTCGCAGGTACAACACCTTATATTTCTGGTGCAACCGCATTTAAAGAGGTGCAAGACCGTATTGTCAAGTTTGCCAAAGAGGGTCGTTTGGGTATTTTTGGAAATGGATACTGGGGAAATAAAGGATACAAACTTACACCAGAGCAAAACCTTATAGGCGTAGCACACTACCTTAAAGGACTTGATGTGCAACGTCGTATGTCTAAAATGCATGCACTTTTTGGTGGGAAATCACCACACCCACAATCTATTGTTGTGGGTGGAGTTACCTGTGTGCAAGATATTCAAAACCCTGCACGTATTGCACTTTTCCAAGAGCTTTTACGTGAAACAGATGCATTTGTTAAAAAGGCATATATGCCAGATATTTACATGGCAGGTACTGCGTATGCAGCAGAAGCTACAGATGCATCTCAGTCTTTCCATGGTACTAAACACAAAGGTACATTAGGTAAAGGTATAGGTGGTTCTGGTGGAGGACTGCTTTCTTACATGTCTTATGGTGACTTTAGACTGGATGATACAGGGTTTTACAAATCAGCACTTTTTTTACCTTCAGGTGTGGTTCTTGATGGAGATATTACCAAAGTGCATGAATTGGATGAAGCAAAGATTACAGAAGATGTCACACACTCATGGTTTGAGGGTACTGGTGCACCAGAACATCCTTATGTGGGAACGACTGTGCCTGAGTATACAGGACTTGAAAAGAAAGATGATGGGTATGCATACCTTAAAACAGATGGTAAATACTCTTGGATCAAGTCTCCACTTTATGATGGTCGTAAAGTAGAAGTAGGACCGCTTGCTCGTATGGTTGTCGGGTATGTTAAGGGGGATAAAAATATCACTAAATATGTTGGTGATTTTCTTAAACGTTCAGGTCTGCCAATTACAGTACTTTTTTCTACAGTAGGAAGAACAGCAGCACGTGCAATTGAAACCACGATGATATCTGATGCGATGAAAGAGTGGGCAGCAGAACTGGCTAAAAATGCAGCTTCTGGAGACCTTAGTACTTGGACAGAGTTTGATTTTGATGAAGTAAGTAAAGACTGTAAAGGTAGAGGACTTGCAGAAGCTCCCAGAGGTTCATTGGGACACTGGATAGTCATCAAAGATGGTTTGGTGAAAAATTTCCAAGCTGTTGTCCCTTCTACATGGAATGCAGGGCCACGTGGACCAAATGGTGAGATAGGTGCGTATGAAGCATCACTGATTGGTACAAAAGTGGCTAACCCTGAAGAACCATTGGAAATCATTAGAACAGTTCATAGCTTTGATCCCTGTATTGCCTGTGCTGTACATGTGGTAGATACAAAAGGTAAGGAGTTGGCTACATACAAAGTTGACCCTACCTGTGCATTTTAGGGGGATATTATGTCAAAACCAGGATATAAACAAATTAGACGTATGACGCCTGCTATGCGTATTATTCACTGGGTCAATGTAGTCTCTATGATGGTAGCAATTGCAACAGGACTGTATATTGCAGCACCTTACTACCAGACATTTATAGCTGATCCTGCGGTAGATAAATATGTCATGGCATGGAACAGATGGGGGCATTTTATTGTTGCGATTATTTTTGATGTGACTTCTATTATAGTGGCGTATCTTTTCTTTTTCTCTCGCTTTGAAAAGCCCTATAAAAAAGTCATTCCTACAGCGAAAAATATCAAAGAGTTTGGTGCAGTTTTTATAAATCTGATTACATTAAATCGTACAAAAAACTTTGATTCGACACATAGTGACAGTTTTAACAGTGTGTACTTTTTAATTTTTCATCTGCTTTTGCTTTGGATGTTATTTACAGGACTGCAAATGTATGTACATGGGTTAGCTTCTGGTCAAAGCAGTATTGGTTCATGGTGGCCTTGGATGCTGCATCTTGTGACTGATTGGACAGTACCAGTTGCCAGCTGGATGGTTGGTGCTGGTCCTACGGCGAGTATTATGGATGTTCGTATTTCGCATCATATAACTATGTGGCTACTTATTGTATGGGTAGTATTTCATATCTATTATCAAGTATGGAGAACTATCTTTTGGAAAGAGGGTGATATTGCCATTGTAGTAGGTGGTAGTAAATTTGTGAAAGAAGAGAAGTAGGTTTGGCAGTTGAAAAAGTAGCACTCATCGGTATAGGAAACATTATGTTTCATGATGAGGGGCTTGGTGCATATTTGGTAAAGTATATCGAAGAGAATTATGAAGAACATCCAAATTTGACGATAGTTGAAGGGGGTACTTTAGGGTTTACTTTGATGACCTATTATCAAGAGTATGACAAGATTATCGTAGTAGGAACTGGTTCTAAAAAAGGTCCTGTAGGTACTATCAGTTGTGAAAATGCACAAGAGGTGATGGCAAATGAAGATGCCACACGTAAAACAGCCAATGAAGTAGAGATTACTATGATGATAGAGATATGCTCTTTTCATGAAGAGATGGGTGAAGTACTGCTTATTACTATGGTACCACAAGACATTATAGAGGTAAAAAATGCCATGTCTGCTGAAGCTTTGGCACATATGCCAAAACTTGTAGAGACAACACTAGAGGAATTGAAAAACTCAGGTATTGTACTTATAAAGAGAGAAAATGAAGTCTCTTTTGAAAGTATAATACAAGCGTACGCCAACCCAAAAATAGCTGATTTTCATGATATAGAGGCATTGGCCCAATAGATTAAATTATGAGCGTCTAGGGTTATTAGAGGTGCCCTTATATATTGTTTAGTACACAGCCAGAGTGGGGATATCGTTCTTTTTGTTAAAATTTAATTGATAGATTTTAATTGCATACCTCCTAACTTTGCATAGAGAACGCCTTTTATTTCTGGTTGTGTAGTAGACAATAAAAACAAGGAAAATGATGTATTTTATCTTTGAGATAGCATTTTGCTCTCCTAAAAATTATATTGCCAATCTCATACGTGCGTATGGAGAACAAGAAGGCATAGAGGTTGATGTACTCCAGAGTGCAGATAAAATCATTATGGTATGCAATAAAGAAGATGAAAAACTTGAAAGCTTTTTGATGGGATTGGAAGAGATACTTCCTGCTTCACTCTTTTTAGGCAAAGGAAAACATTATTTTTCAGAGGAAAAGCCAACACTACTTCCTGTAAGTAAAAACAATCTGCCTCTTAATATAGCACCATGTCCTACCTGTCAAAAAGAGATGTTTGATGTGAGTTCACGTAGATATTATTATCCATTTACCTCATGTAACAACTGTGGTTCTCAACATCCATTTTTAACAAAATACCCTTATGTTCGTGCAAATACTACCATGAAGTTCTTAGTACCTTGTGTTGCATGTGAAGAAGAGCAAAATAATAATGCTTTGCGTAAGGATTACCCGCTTATCTCGTGTATAGAGTGTGGTATAGGGTTACGTATGCTAGACCGTGAGAGTGAACATATGGCACTCAATAAAGGTGATTATCGTAAACTGTTTAAGGCAAGTGCTGGTGCATTGGCTTCTGGTAAAACACTTCTTATGAAAACGATGCATGGCTATAGAAAGTTTTTCAATCCCAACAGCAGTGAGACTCAATCTATCAGTCTCTCAACACTTCTGATGGCAAGTGCTTCTGGCTTTAATGAGCATCTTATGATGGTAGAACAAGAGTTTAATGCATTGTTAAGTATAGAAAGACCACTTTTAAGGGTAGCAACAAAAAGTGAAGCACTTAAAAGCATATATGGTTCGTCTGTTTTAGTAAAATATCCAGATGATGGAATGACTATGCTTTTAGCAGGTGAATT
>JALWME010000067.1 GCA_027083995.1 Sulfurovum sp. | reverse complement strand
GCAACTTTACTCTTTAGAATAGTTGCTATCATATATAAGCCTTTTTCTGTAAAAGCTTTGGGAGAAACAGTAGAGTGTTTTAGAGCATTGAACCGGTGAAAATTTTTCACCAGTTCATTTTTTTCATTTTTTGTAAGTTCCAAGATATAGCCATTTGGGAATTTTTTCGGATTATTTTTCACTGCTTTGTTGATCTCTTTTGTTTCGACTCCAAATAAATCTGCTACATCTTTATCTACTAACACCAAAGTATTTCTTACATCAATCAGCAGATTCTCTAATGTTTCAAATTTTACTACTTGCATATGTTTTTTCATCTCAACATACTTCCTCATATCCATTTGGATTATTGGACTGCCATCTCCAGCTGTCTTCACACATTTGATCTATGCCCTTTTGGGCCTCCCATCCCAGTGCCTCTTTGGCATATGCAGGGTCAGCATAACATGTGGCTATATCACCTGGTCTTCTTGGAGCTATTTGGTAGGGTATCTCTTTGCCAGAAGCTTTTTCAAAGGCCTTAACCATGTCTAAAACCGAATAGCCATTTCCTGTTCCCAGATTTACTGTGAGGACTTCTGTCAGAGTATCTATCTGTTCTAACGCTTTTACATGACCATCTGCCAAGTCTACCACATGAATATAGTCACGCACACCTGTCCCATCTGGGGTATTATAGTCATCACCAAATACAGAGAGGCAAGCACGTTTGCCCACGGCTGTTTGTGTGATAAATGGCATAAGATTATTGGGTATACCATTGGGGTCTTCACCTATAGTACCTGAGGCATGTGCACCTACAGGGTTAAAGTAGCGAAGAAGAACAATTTTCCAAGCGTTATCCGAGATATAGAGATCTCTTAACATCTCTTCTACCATAAGTTTTGAACGACCATAAGGGTTGGTTGCAGATAAAGGGAAGTTTTCTCTGATAGGAGTAGTATGTGGGTCACCATAGACTGTAGCAGAAGAACTAAAGACTATAGATTTACATCCATGTTTTGCCATAATTTCACACAAAACAGCTGTACCGTGAACGTTGTTGTCATAATACTTAAGAGGTTTCTCTACAGATTCACCTACTGCTTTGAGACCAGCGAAATGGATAACCGCATCTATATCATAAGTCTGAAACAGATGATTTAAGTCATCCCTGTTACGTATATCACCCTCTATAAGTTTGATATCTTGATTGACAATCTTCTCTACTCTTTTGATGCTCTCTTTTGATGCATTGCAGAAATTATCAAAAATAATGATATCGTATCCTGCTTCTATAAGCAATATAGCGGTGTGAGAACCAATATAGCCTGCCCCTCCTGTAACTAGAATCTTCATATCAATACCCTTTATTCATTATATATTGTCAATATTATCCTATAACTTGTGTTAAACCCAAATTATGCAACAGGGATTAAAAACTAAGTTTTATTCCGGCAAAAAAACTATTGTTAAAAGTTTTGTCTATGGTGTCGTATTCTGTTTGGATGTTACGATAGCCTGCAAAAACATGTACATTTGATATGACTTCCATGTCAGCTTCGAGTCTAAAATCAGTATAACTTTGGGCATCTCTAAATGAAAGAACCGAAGGAGCATAAGCAACACTTAAAGCCAACGATGTAGTGGGTATGCTGTCAATGAGGGGTAAGGTATAGACTCCTTTTGCCATGAGGGGAAATGCCATAAAGTCACTTGCAAGCACAGCTTTTAGACCAAAAGCAAGAGTAAGCCCTTCAATACCCTGCAGGGTATTTTGTCCTGAGAATCCTATATGTGTCATATTGTCACCATCAGTATGCAGATAATTTATATCCAAAATATATGTAGTTCCATTGGCATAGTCAGTTAAAGAGTTGAGGTTGATAGATGACATCACTTCAACATCTTCAGAGTTAATGTCAATCCCAACACTGTTTTCTGCATGAAGGGTTGTTGAGAGAAAAAGTATTGCAAACAGTAGATTTTTGAGGGTCATGGCTTACCTTTTAATATTTATTCATATAATAATAACATAATATTCTTGTAAACAATATAAGTTATAATTCCAAAAAATATATGAGAGTTTCTAACAATAAAAGATGATAAAAATAATTTTACTTACTATACTGTTATCGTCATTGTCATGGAGTACGGGAGCATCCCTCTATATGAAATGTGCTGAATGTCATGGAAGTCATGGACAGCAAAGTGCCTTGGGAAAATCAAAAATCATTAAAGGACAAAAAGCTTCTCGTATTTTTAATCAGCTAAAAGCTTATGCCCAAGGTAAACGAAACTACTATGGATATGGCTCTTTGATGAAAATGCAGGTGGCATCACTGACAGATAAAGAGATGAAAATATTATCAGAGTATATTGCCAAGATGAAATAAAAACCTATTGTCTGCTTGGTTTTAATCGGGTGGACGGTAATCTTTTCTAGCCTCTACTTCTTCTTTGTGTATGCGTTTTTTCTCTTCAAGTGCCGCAGCAGCCTGTAAGTCCTCTTCATTATCAAAACGTGTGGCATTTGTAAACTTTTTATGGTCATCAAACTGCCCGGTTTTGACTGCCCATATGAGTCCCAAAAGACCTAAAGCACCTAAAAACGTTGATACACCTATCATTAAAATGACAATCTCTTCTGACATTAGTTACCCTTTCTCTCTATACTCTTTGTACCCTCTTCTAAGAAAGGAGCAAAGCACCTTCCTTGTTCATCTCACTAAAAATTTGCCTTTGATTCATTGTTGAAATTCAAAGATTTTATTCGCATTGAGTTGCCTACTACCACCAGTGAACTAAGACTCATAGACAAAGCTGCTACAAGAGGATTGACAAAACCCATAATGGCAAGTGGAACAGCTACAACATTATACAACAATGAAAACCCTAAGTTCTCTTTTACTGCCTTGTAAGTACGGCGTGAGAGCCTATATGCTTCATATATACCCTTTGGTTTTTCATCTAAAAGTACAACATCACTCACATTGATGGCTATATCAGCACCAGATCCCATGGCGATAGCAATATCAGATGTCGCAAGAGCAATCGTATCATTGACCCCGTCACCCACCATAACCACAACATCTCCTCTTTTATGATAGCTATCTATAATATGGGCTTTGTCCTGAGGGAGAAGCTTGGTATGTATCTCTGTGATGCCCACCTGTTTAGCTACTTTTTTTGCAGATGCCTCATGGTCACCTGTGAGCATCACAACCTTTATGCCCAGGTTTTGTATATTTTGTATGGCATGTGCAGCACCTTCTCGCAGCGTGTCTGTGAGTTCAAATCTTGCAACACATTTGCCATCTACTGCAAACAGAAACAAGGCATTGTCTGAATGAGAATTTACTTCTATACCCTGTGCTTGAAGCAACAGGGCATTGCCTCCGAGCAGTTGCATGTTATTATATGTAGCTTCTATGCCTTTGGCCTCTATAGACTTAATATTTTGCAGTGGTATATGATGAAGGTTTTTATAGTTTGTCTGTAGGTGCTTGACTATCCCTTTGGAGATAGGATGATTGGAGCTGGATACAAGTGCAAGAAGCAAGGAAGCATGTATAGAAGTATCGAACCCCTCTTGTATATCAGCACGTACTACAGAAGGTTTGCCTTCGGTGATGGTACCTGTCTTGTCAAGAGCCAAGATATTAGACTTTGCCATAGTCTCCAAAAAAGTAGCCTCTTTAAAAACTATACCACGCTTGGCTGCCATACTTATACCTACGAGTGTTGCCATAGGCGTAGCCAAACCCAAAGCACAAGGACAGGCAATAACAATCACAGAAATACCAATAATAAGTGCTGTCTCAAAACTCTGGGCATACAGATACCAGCCTACAAAGGTGAGTAAAGCGATGATAAGTATGACACTGGAAAAATAGCCTGAGAGAGTGTTGGCAAGTTGCTCAATACGGGGTTTTTTAGCCAGAGACTCTTCAAGTAAAGAGACAATGGAAGTAAGAAGTGAACCAGATACATCGGCAGTAGCTTCATAGCGAACTACAGAGTCTAAACAGATACTCCCACTCAAAATGTCATCCCCTGCTTTTTTGTATACAGGTTCATTTTCTCCCGTGAGTGATGAGAGATCAAAGGAGGCTTCTCCTGAAATAACTTTGCCGTCAATAACCACTTTTTCACCAGGTTTGAGCTCTATGATATCACCTATGATGATGTTTTCTACAGAGACCAAAGCTTTGACATTTTCTTTCAGGGTTGTCACCTCAGTAGGTGTTGAACCCATAATAGTGTCCAAGGTATCTACAGCAGATTTTTTGCTTAATACTTCAAGGTATTTACCCACGAGAACAAAAGTAATTATCATGACTACGGAGTCAAAATAGACCTCTCCTTTGCCAGTAACCATGGCATACATAGAATAGATATAGGCAGACAAAGCACCAGAGGCTACGAGGGTGTCCATGTTGACGATGTTATTTTTGTAACCATAGTATGCCCCTCGAAAAAAGACCCAGCCAGAGTAAAAAAGTACTGGCGTGGCTAACACAAACTGAGCTACATTTAAGATATCTTTAAAAGACTGCTGTATGCCAGAAAAGTATCCTGCATAGTGTGCCACTGCAAGCCACATAATGTTCATAGTCCCAAAGACAGCAACGAGAATGCGTAAGTAGTAAGACTTACGTGTACTGGAGGCTCTCTCTTCCTGGAGTGTGGGGTCATAGGGGTAGGCATTGTAGCCTATGGAACGAATGATTTCTATAATTTGAGAAAGTTTGATAGCTTCTGGATTCCAAATGACTTTGGCTTTGTTGTTTGTGTAGTTGATACTGGCTTCTATAATACCTTCACACTGGTGTAATACTTTTTCGTTGAGCCAGACACAAGCAGCACAGTGTATACCCTCTATTATAAGGTTAATCTCATAGAGGCTATCTTCAGTTTTTTTGATATATTTATGTTTGAAGCCCTCAAGATCAAACTTTTCCAAATCATCATTTTCAGCAGTGACAGGCTGAAGCTTGGTGTCTCCAAGTTTGTCATAAAATGAGCCAAGACCCTCAGCGTTTAACAGATGATACACCCCTTGACAGCCTTTACAGCAAAAGAAATATTGATCTTCGATAATCATGACCTCTTCAGAAAAAGTGAGGTTACAGTGGGTGCATGCTACTTCTGCCAAAAGAGTTCCTCATAGTTTTGTATGAATTTTATCCAATTATGGGTAAAATCCCCTATGGAATATCTATTATTACTTTTATTGGCAGAACTTTTTGAGGCGATTACCCAACGTTCAGAGACATTATTGGGTGTATTGAAAAAGTTATATGCATCGTATGCAAAAAGTATCTTTCTCTTCTTTTTGGTACAGCCTGGATTTTATGTTGTACTGTTTGTTATTGTAGATACAGGTGTGTTAAATCTCTCTATGATATTTCTACTGGCTATTAAAATTTTCGATATCTTTTATAAGATAGAACTTATAAAAAAAGTATTTATAGTGCGTGAAGTACCAAAAGAAATAG
>JALWME010000066.1 GCA_027083995.1 Sulfurovum sp. | reverse complement strand
CAATAGCCCAAAAGAGGTCATCCAAAAATCCATACTGTTTCTGATGCTTATGATTTTATTTTCTGTCATAAGTGGACTACTCTTTGGCTTACATATCATTGTCATTATTGCTATGCCCCTTATTTCCATAGGACTTCTTGCAACCTTAACTAAAATATATGGCAAAGAACAGCCATGGCTACAGCTTGCTTTTATTGCTGGTATTTTAGGGGAGGTAGGGAGCATCATAGCTCTGACTATCTTTAATGCTGCCATCACTACCGGTTTTAGTTTTGCCCTCTTGGGAAAGCTCGGATATCTTGTATTTTTTATTTTTGTTATTTATGGACTATATAAATTCCTACGTATACTGTTTTGGTGGTTCCCCGAATTAAAAAGTGTTCTTATACCCAAAGAAGATACATCTGATCAAGATATTCGCCTTGCTATGGCACTATTTTTCATCCTTGTCGTTGTAGTACTAAGTTTAGAGTTAAAGCTGGCTCTTGGTGCATTTATTGCGGGTGTAGCCATCTCTGCATTTTTTCATCACGAAAAAGCCCTAGAAGAAAAAATGTCAAGCTTGGGATTTGGCTTTCTTGTGCCTCTGTTTTTTATACATGTAGGTTCATCTTTTGACTTAAGGGCACTCCCCCTGGAAGGTGTCATATCAGGGGCATTGCTTATTACGTTATTGATGATTGTCTCTAGGATACTTGCAGCCATAGTACTCAAGGGAATTTCTGGATCTAGAGATGCACTTCTTATCGCACTATCTCTTTCTATGCCATTGACATTACTTGTAGCGGTTGCCACAATTGGATATGAGACAAAACTTTTAGATTTACTCACCTACTATCAGCTTATCTTAGCAAGTATTTTTGAGATTTTAATCTCAATGGTGAGTATCAAACTCCTTCATGTGCATAAAGAATAAGATTAGTCCATCTCTTTGATAGCTTCAAGATATGCCTGATCTGCTTTGGCTTTGGCTTCTAACGCTTCACGTGTAATATTGATATCAACAACAGCATGTCCATTTTCTTTTTTATCGACACTGTTTTGTGCTTCTATTTTTGCCTCTTCTTTTTGCTTGGCAAGTCGTTGAGCTTCATATGCTTCTACTTCCAATCTCTCTTCTTCTTTCTTCTGTGCCGCACGTTTTTCATCTTCTAGTGCTGCTGCATTAGCCGCTGCTATCCTTGCTTCTTCTGCTTTGGCTTGCTCTTTTCTTGATTGTTCTGCTCTTGCCTGTTCTATTTTGGCTTGCTCTTCTTTTAATTTCTTAAGTCGTATCTCTTCCTGAGAGATTGCCTCAAGTTCATTCACCTCTTCTTGTGTAGATGCCTGTACTGCATTTTTCTCATCTGAGGACTCTTTCTGTATCTGCTTTTGTACAAGATTTTCTTTTATGGACTCTTCTGAGGGCATTTTATTCTCTTCTGAGACCAAATCTTCGATAAGTTTGGTTGGAGGCATAGCTTCCTCTGGTGCAGTACTGGCTTCTTGGGCTTCCCTCTTATCTGACATCTCTTTAAGTGCATGCAACAATATATCCTGATCTTGGTCTATTTTTTGAAGGTTTTCTTGGAGATCAAATGGATTACTTGATGCATATGCACTCAGCCCTAACAATGTTACAACTACTAAAAACTGTTTCACTTTTTACTCCTTTGGTGCGAGTTGTTTTAACTCAAAATATTCTTTTTGAAGTTTTTGGTTTTCACTTTTCAATGCTTTCCCTTCTTCCAAAAGTCCTTGTTTTGTCTCTTTTAATTGGGTCAATACCGTTAACGAATTCTCGCCATAAATCAAAATTCCTACATAAATGCCAAAAAGCAGTATCAATATCGCTGTCACCAACAAGGTCTTCAGCGATAAACCCGCAATGTCACTGACTTCTCTTGTTTTTGACATATGCGTTGGTTATCTTGCAAAAAGAGAAGTACCCAGATACTCAAACTGTCCAAGTTCTGCTTCTATCTCTAGCAGCCTGTTATATTTGGCAATTCTATCTGAACGTGCCGTTGAACCTGTTTTAATCTGTCCCGTATTAAGTGCTACTGCAAAATCAGCGATGAAAGTATCTTCACTCTCACCTGAACGGTGACTCATAACACAGGTATATCCATCTCTTTGTGCAAGACGTACTGTTTGCATCGTCTCTGATACTGTACCTATTTGATTGGGCTTAATGAGTATAGAGTTGGCAATCTCTTTTTCGATACCCTCTGAAAGTATCGTGACATTTGTTACAAACAGGTCATCTCCAACAAGCTGTACTTTATCTCCAAGTACTTCTGTAAGCTCTTTCCAGCCCTCCCAGTCATCTTCATCTAACCCATCTTCTATAGAAACGATAGGGTACTTGGCACACAAGTCAGCATAATAAGCAGTAAGTTCTGACGAACTAAGTTCTCTATTTTCTGATTTCAGCACATACATACCCGCATCATTTTTAAGTTCAGAAGCTGCGACATCAAGGGCAATACCAATTTGCTCTCCAGCTTTGTACCCTGCCTTCTCAATCGCCTGCATAATTACCTGTATAGGCTCTTCATTACTTTTGAGATTTGGGGCAAAACCACCTTCATCTCCTACTGCTGTACTTTCACCCATGTCATTAATGATTTTTTTAAGGTTTTGATACACTTCAGCAGCAGCTCTTAAGCCTACTGAAAATCTGGAAAATCCCAACGGTACAATCATAAATTCTTGAAAGTCTACAGAGTTATTTGCATGCTCTCCGCCGTTGATGATGTTTATCATGGGTACGGGCATCACCACTGCATTGGCACCACCTAAATAGCGATACAAAGGCATCTTCATAGAACTAGCTGCTGCACGTGCTACTGCCATAGAGACACCAAGTACTGCATTTGCACCTAAGTTTCCATAGTTTTGTGTGCCGTCTACTTCTTTCATGGTAAGGTCAATCTCAGCTTGATTAAAAGGACTTAATCCCACCAGTGCATCATAAAGAGGACCATTGACATTTTCACAGGCCTGAAGTACCCCTTTGCCCATATAACGAGCTCCGCCATCACGTAGTTCCAATGCTTCACGCTTGCCTGTACTTGCACCTGAAGGTACTATAGCCTGTTCTACTGTACCATCACTAAGACTTACTGTCACCTTAACTGTTGGGTTTCCTCTGGAGTCCATCACCTCTGTTGCTACGATTTCGTCGATAAAAATCATTTATTTCCCTTATATAGTTTTGTTTATTTTTAATGCTCTTATTTTATCCAAATCTTGCTGATAGGTCTGTTTAGTTCAATAAAACATATTATTATTTCATCTCAAGCAAGTCATTATTTTTATAGTTTTTCAGTACTTCTCCCAAGGATTTGAGGTTTAAAAAGAGAGGGTTCTCTCTATGAGCCAGAAAGAAGATATCCCTCCCATCATATAGACTACAAATGTTTGCAGTTTATCTAACACTGTCTCATATGTAAAACGCCGTAACATAACGACCACAAGTACTACTGTTGACACAAACAGCAGTTGTCCTATCTCTACGCCTATATTAAAGAAAACAAGTGCCAGTGTAACAGCCTGTTGCGGTAGCCCTATCTCTGCCAATGCCCCTGCAAACCCAAAGCCATGCAAGAGTCCAAAAATAAAAGCTATAATCCAAGGGTAACGTGATGTCACACCTACTTTCCCTTGCTTTTCATGTATGATTTCCATGGCCAAAAAGAGTATACTCAATGCAATAATAGCTTCCACAGGTGCCTGTGGAACATGTACAATACCCAGCGTTGCGACTACCATAGTTAGCGAGTGTGCCAAGGTAAAAGCAGTAACAGTCAAAAGTAAACGACGCATACTTTTGACCAACATCAGTAAAGCAAAAACAAATAAAAGGTGGTCAAACCCCAGTAAAATATGTGTAATGCCTAGCCATGTATATGTTTGTACTATTTGCCAAGAAGACTCATCTTTAGGGACAGTATAGGATACATTTAAAGGACTCAACAACCTTGAATGATATACGCCAGAAAGGAGTTCTATACGCAAAAGAAGTTCTGTGCCTGTTTCTTTTAGACCTTCCAAAAAGAATGTTTTTCCTTCTAGACCATCATGACAACGCATACGCCAACGATCTATATAGGAGTTCTTCACTAAGTGACTTGTTTTAGATGATATGAGCGTACACCCTTTGGGCAAAATCAGTTCAATAGGTAGTTTTTTCTTCTCTTTTACAGGGGTTTTCAATAATACAGCATACTCTTGAGAACTATTCTGCTTTATCTCTAGGTAGGAAAGCTTAATCTCATCTGCCACACAAAAAAGAGTCCCAAAAAAGAGTAACAGTACGTAAACTATTGGTTTCATGAAGCTTGTACACTTACATTGAACTCTTTGCGAACCTCATCATCTATGATGATTTCATAAGCACTTTTTAAGTTCTCATAAAAAGATTCATTGCTTTGACCTAGAGAGATATCCTCTTCAAAAAGATACTTCATCTTCTGTGCTAAACGATGGCGTATAACCATATCATCCTTATCTAACCCTATAGCTAGAGCTTCACGATACAGCACCTCTTTATGTATATCATCTTCTACCAGTTTTTGTATCTCTTGCTGTGTTGGCATGGTTCCATTTGCCTCCACAAAAGTATCGATAAGTACTTCCACTTTGGACTTGGTAACAACAATCTTCTCTCTATTGTCTGCTTGTTCATCACTATTGAGCTGTGAAAAAAGAAAAAACAAACCCGCACCTATAAGTAAAAAATGCAGCAGAGGTTCTTTGAGTAATCTGGAAAACATATTTTGTTTGTACATGGGCATAATGTCCTTGAATCTGTTTGCGGTTATCATAGTATTTTTCGACTTAAATGTTTTAGTTTTAGTCGATGAAGCGTTCTTTTTCTCCCTCTTTTGGCATCCTGCAACTCTCCGTCTTTCCAAAAATATGATAACGGTATTTGGCTATCATATCATAGATGAAATCTCGCATAAACCTGGGTATGAGGTAAAAAACATTTGTAAATACCCATACTCCCCCTAGACTTCTAAGTATCTTTAGTATGGCTGTGGACTTATAGTAAAGTCTTTTGTTTTCATAGAAAACAATGCTCTGTGTACCCTCGGGGATATCTAGCTTTTTTGCATACTCTCCTTGCAAAGAGGTGTATTTGAATATCTTTTCTTCATCTAGTCTCATGAGTATATCTATAGACTTGTTACAAAAACCACAAACACCATCAAAGATGATAATACGTTCTTTTTTCATGCCAGAAAACCAACGTGCATCAAAGGTAAAGAGATGTAATATGATAACACCCAAGGTCAAATCTGGAAAATCAACGATAAGCAAGATACCCAAATGCATTATCATTATCATACACCATGCCCATTTGCGTGTCTTGGAAAAAAGTGCTAACACACCAAAGCCTATCTCAAGTGTCAAGGTGAACCATGTTAAAGCCTGACGAAACGCTTCAGGCATCCATAGAAAAAAATCACGTAAGAAGTAGTCTCTAGCCAGTGGGTTGTTAAGCAAGTGTGTAATGGCAGTACCGTCTTGCCAGCTTGGAGCCATGGCTTTATCTATGCCAGAGATAGTATACGCAACTCCCACTATAATCCATGCACCCCAAAACAATACTGCAGGCATTGCCCACTCT
>JALWME010000065.1:2480-5666 GCA_027083995.1 Sulfurovum sp. | reverse complement strand
CCCCACATATACAGACCGTGCTATGATGCTTTGTCCGATGTTTAGTTCTTCTATGGTTTCTATCTCGACTATATTGGTTACATTTTGCATATTTAGACCATGACCAGCAGCTACACTTAGTCCACGTTCCATAGCTTCACATGAGAGTAAGCGAAGGTTGCACAGTTCATCACCTAACATTTGCTTAAGGATTTTGCGAGAAAGTTCCAGTTCTGCTATAGAGTGATGTGTTCTACTTAGGTTTGTATGGAGCATCGCATAGATATTTGCATATTTGCCTGTGTGAAACTCTATCCACTCTACACCCAAATCTATAGAGGACTTTACTGCACTAAGGGTAGGATCTATAAAGAGTGAAACTTCTATCTCTTCTGTTTGTAGTCTTTTTATGGCATCTTTTAATTTGTTTTGTTCACCTGTTACGCAAAGTCCACCTTCAGTGGTCACCTCTTTACGTTTTTCAGGTACGAGGGTTACTCTATAAGGGCGAAGTTTGCAGGCAATGTCTATCATACTTGGTTCTATGGCACATTCTAAGTTTACAGGTAAAGATGAGAGTTTTATGATATTTTTAGCATCTATATCTTGTATATGGCGTCTGTCTTCACGTAGATGTATAGTGATTTGGTCTGCTCCTGCACGTTTACAAATACTTAAAGCATCCAAAGGGTCAGGATCTGCTACTTTGCGGGCTTCTCTCAATACTGCAATATGGTCAATATTTACACCTAGTTTCATGATGGATATAAGTCCTTTTTTATTTTAATATTCTTCCAAGTAGGTTAGTATAGCAAAACTTTATTAGTATAGTCGAATTTTCTGTGATGTAAATTTGACTGTTTAATGAGGTAATACTTCATAAATCTAATTATGGTATTATTAGCCTAGAAAAGCCAAGTTATTTGTGAAAATAGCATCGGAAAGCCATGGGTCTTTATAGTTAAAGATCGCCAGGTTGCCATAATTTTATGACTACATCCAGTCAAGATCTTAGGGAGTTTCGATGAAATTAGATATACAGTGGCTAAAACTTTTTACCTTCACAGTCTTTTTTACAGCAACAATACAGGCAATAGATATAGAACTAGATAACACTATTGAAAAAATAAGTGGTGATGGTAATGCCAAAACATGTCATGTTGGAGATGTTTATAGACTACCTACATTAAGTGTATTTAAGGGGCAGGCTTTTGATTTGCTCATAGAGGTAACTGCAGAAGAAAATGAAGCAGATATGTTAACAGATTTTGGAGGTCTCTTTAAAGAAAGACCATGTATAGGTGTTTCTAATGGTTTGATAGAAACTATTTTAAGAGATAAAAATGATACAGATGGGAATGACAGAGCTTATATGGATTTAGATTTTACTGTTGTAAGAAAAGGAACTATGATACCTTTAGAGTTGGACTCTCTCTCTTTTACAGCTTTTGATCTCGATAGATCAGGGAAAGCAACACTTTCAGATGATATATATCTATCAACTCCGAGTCGTGCAATAACGGATGTAAATAACTCTTTTGTTTCAGTAGAAACAGGAGATTTCGGTAATGGTTATGATATTAAATTAAGAGGTAATATAGACACAACAAAGCCAAGTAGGTTTAGTGCTGGTAACTGTGATGATAGTCAAGCTAATCCTCAAACAGAGTGTAGAGGGGGAGGGATTATTGAGTCTCAATCACTATTTAGAATGAGAATTTCAAATGATAATGCTTTTGGTCAAGTGAAAAATAACAATCAAATATATAGATTGATACAAATATCTGTCAATCAGGCTGATTTGCCAGGTTTGGGTATAGACCGTGGTGATTTACCTGAAAGTTATGGAGATGCATATCATACTATTAGTACTTCACATATATTAGGCACTAGTCCAGCTGATGCAGAATTGGTACAATATTCTAGCGATGCCGATAAGGATGACATCTCAGGACATGATGATGAAGATGGAGTAAATATTGTAGGTGTAACACCCAGTGGAACTAGTTTTGATATGACACAAGGGTATACCTATGAATACAATATTACAACAACAGGAAGTGGCTATATAAATGCATGGATGGATTATAATAAAAATGGCATTTTTGATAAAGAAGAACATTTTATAGAAGACTATGCAATTACCAGTACCACCACAATTCATTCTTTATTATTGGTTACCATACCAGAAGATAGTGTCATAGGTAAAACATATGTACGTTTTAGGTTTTCTCAAAACCAAGGTATATCTACAAATGGAGATGGTGGCAAAGGTGAAGTTGAAGATTATGTAGTCAATATTATTGATTCAGGGAGCGTAAGTGGTCATGTTTATAATGATACAAATGGAAATGCTATCCAAGATACAGGAGAAGCAAACTTAGCAGAGATAAATATAACAGTTACTGCAGCAAATGGTGAAATACAACGTACTGTAACAGATATAAATGGTGATTATAGTTTTTCAGGTGTTGTTGTTGGTGAGGCAAGTATAGATATAAATGAAGCAACATTGCCAATAGGAAATAAACAAACAGAAGGAACAGATACTACACTGGTTACTATAAGAGCAAATCAAGATAATTTTGAAGAAAATAATGGTTATCAGATGCAAGCAGACCTTCTTACCACTAAAACAGTAGATAAAGCAAGTGCAGAAGAAGGTAGTACGATTATATTTACATTGAGTGTAACAAATAATGGTCCTGCACAGGCAACAAATGTAAGTTTGACAGATAAATTACCAGTTGGATTTACATATGTAAATCATATAGGTAATGGTACGTATGATAGTACTAGTGGAGTATGGACAATAGGTACAATTGACAATGGTCAAACTGAGGTATTACAAATTACTGCCTTGCTTACTCAAGGTACAGCGGGGACTACTCTTACCAATATTGCAACAGCAGCATCTACCTTAGATCAGAACGATCCTACATCTGAGGGAGATGATTTGGAGGAAAGTGTTGTTGTAGATGGGCGCCCTGTTGTAAGCATATTAGATGCTACAGTCACAGAAGGTCAAAGTTTAGTCTTTGATATCAATCTTAGTACATTAAGTAACTTTGACACAATTATTAATCTAAGTACCACAGATGGCACAGCAAAAAATGCAGAAGACTATATAGAGACGATACAAACTGTGACAATTCCAGCAGGAAGTAGAGGTATACAGTTTACTGTAGAGACGATAGATGACTTGTT
>JALWME010000065.1:0-2380 GCA_027083995.1 Sulfurovum sp. | reverse complement strand
TCAAACAATACCTCCACAGCAAGTGTGACAGGGACAGGAACTATTTTAGACAATGATGTTGATGCAAATGATGACAATGTGGAAGGGATACAAGGGCAAGCCGTTACTATAGATGTATTAGCCAATGATGGAAATGACTTGAATACTTCTTCTGTTCGTATCATGGATGTGGATGGTAATCCAGTTGTATCATTGCTGGTTGATGGTGAAGGTATTTGGGTTGTAAATGCTGATGGTATGATAACCTTTACTCCAGAAACTGGATTTACCGGTGACCCTACACCAGTTCAATATATAGTTAAAGATAATGTAGGGAATACATCACAGCCAGCATCTATCAATATAGATTATCCACAAGTCATCGAAGCAAATGATGATGAAGTAAATGCCCAAAGAGGAGAAGCAATTACAATTAATGTGCTTCAGAATGATACATCAGATAATGAGATAGATCTAACATCTGTGAGTATTATAGACCCTAACAGTAATGAAGCAGTAACAGAACTTCTGGTGAATGGAGAGGGAAACTGGACTGTTAATATTGACGGTACTATAACTTTTGTACCAGAAGATGGGTTTATTGGTGATCCAACACCAATACAATATACAGTTAAAGATATAGTGGGTAATGTTTCAGAACCTGCGACAGTGATAGTGGACTATCCTCAAACCGCCACAGATGCGAATGATGATAATGTTACTGGTAAAGTAGGCATTCCTACCATTATAAGTATATTGGAAAATGATATAGATAATGAAGATGATACGAATAAATCAAATGTAAATCTAATCATACCTAATGATATAAAAAATGGTATAGATACAGATACAGATGGTGATGGTGATATAGATAAAATTGTAGTGCCAGGTGAAGGTATTTGGAATGTTGATGATGATGGTGTAGTTACATTTACGCCAGAAGATGGATTTACTGGTGACCCAACACCAATTACATATACCGTTGGAGATAATACTGGTGCTATATCGGATTTGGCAACAATCAATATTGACATATTACAAGAGCTTCAAGATGACCATGTGATAGGTATTATTCATCAGACCAGAGTGATTAATATTTTAGATAATGATGATGCAGTTAATTCCTCAACAGTCAATCTTATGGGATCTAGTGATACAACGGGAAGTGATACAGATGGTGATGGTGATATAGATCAGATAATTGTACCAGGTGAAGGCATATGGAGTGTAGATAATAATGGTGTATTAACTTTTACACCTGAACCTAATTTTATAGAAAGTCCGACACCTATTCGTTATACAGCAAAAGATGAAAATGGTAATCTTTCTGAACCAGCATCTGTAAGTATTGAATATAGTGCAGGAGCGTTACTGGTACCTACTGCTGTTGATGATGGTTTGACAATACATGTAGAAAGAGTACACACAAGAGATGTTTCAGATAATGATATCCCTGGAGAAGGTGGAAAAGATGGACAAAAATATAATCTTCTAAATCCAACTACAGGAGAAAAAATAGCAGTTGGTAATACAGTAAAACTAGACTATGGAGTAATACGTATGGAAGAAAATGGTATCTATGCCTATACACCATATGCCAATGCTGTTGGAGTTGACAAGATTGAATATATTATGGAAGATATTGCAGGACAGGATGCTCGTGCAAACATAGTGATAGATGTTGATTGTGCAAGTTCACAGACATCAGACAGTGCAGGTAGCCTGGAAACAATAGGTATGTTGTTATGGATTTTTATACTGGGACTAACAGGAATCTATTATATTAGAAAAGAAGAGGTAACAATATGAAAAAAAGTATGTTGTATTTTGTAATAATAAGCATTTTTGTTCTACATAATATTAGTTACGGTTCATCTAAAATGGTTGTACCTACAGAAGCACCTGTTGAACCTGTACCAGCACTTGATACTCCTGTACCAGTCTATCTTGGCTTAGGTTTACTTTGGGGGAAATATAACCATTGTACAGATAATTGTACCTATGAAGATGTCACCTTTGGTGCACTTTTAAGGGGAGGGTATGAATGGAACCAATACATAGGTGTGGAAGCAAGAATGCTTGCAACTTTTATAGGGAGTGACTCATCTGGAGGGCAAACACTAAGACACATAGGTTTGTTTGCCAAACCTATGTACCCTGTAAATGAAGATTTTAATATCTATGGACTTTTGGGGTATGGGTGGACAAAGACATACACAGGAGGAAACAAAAGACTTACTACTGTAGATGACAGTGGCTTTTCAGGGGGGTTGGGTATAGAGTACGATCTTTTCGGTAATGATAATGATGAAGATGATGAAACCTTGTACGATAGAGGTTTTGACGGGCAGGCAGATCAAGAAAAGGGATGGGGGTTATTTGTTGACTATCAGCGTCTACT
>JALWME010000064.1 GCA_027083995.1 Sulfurovum sp. | reverse complement strand
AAGTCCAAAAAGGAAAAAAACTTGTTTACTGTTAGCTTTTGTGAAAACTATGAGTCTTTATTGAACTCAACCTTATTTTATCGATTTGGTTGATAAATATATTATACGAAGGAGTTTTTATGACTGTAAAAATGAATCAAGTAATGAGTGAACTCGAAACATTAAGTGCATCAGAAAAAGGTATGATAGCCCAATATCTTATAGCTTCTTTAGATGATAGAGAAGATAAAAATGCTTCTGAAAAGTGGGCTACACTCGCTAAAAGTAGATATGACGAGTTAATATCTGGAAAAATACAGTCTGTTTCTTGGGACACTATAAAACAAAATATTTTAGGTTAGTGAGTGAAGCCAATACATTTTCACCCTGATGTAGAAACTGATATTAGAGGCTCTTTTTCTTGGTATGAAGATGAACTTGAAGGGTTAGGATTACAATTTATTTCAGAGTTAGAACAGGGTTTTGATGCTATCAGCTATGCTCCATCTACTTGGGTGACTTTTGAACATGCTTTCAGAAGATATATTCTCGCACGTTTTCCTTTTTCTGTTGTGTATAAAGAGGAAGAGAATGAAGTATATATTGTTGCAGTCATGCACAATAGCCGTAATCCTGAATATTGGAAAGAGAGAGTTTAGCTAGTATCATACTCCAGCTGTGATACTTTGTATCGATATATTAGATTGATGTATAAATCAGATACTGATAGAGCATAACGAAGCTGGAGCTTCGCTACGAGTCAAGTTTTGAAATAAACCAAGTTGTAAATGTGTATGATAAATATATACCTGTGACAAAAAACAGTGCTAGAGGAAATGATGATGCATCAGATATTGAATCAATTTTAAAGAAATAGATTAGGCATCCAGCTAGTATAAATCCAAATATAGCATTAAATATCTTATAATTATCTCGCACTAAATCAGTAGTAATATCAAACATATGTATGATTGTTCTAAGTATATTAAGAAAAAATTCTATTATATCCATATAAAAAGACTCCATAATTATCTTTTTCTTTTTAAGTAAGTATATCAAAATATTTAAACCAGCTCCTAACCAAAATTACGCTAAAATCGCGACAATATTATTGTAAAGGCTGTAACATGGCAAAAAGAACAATTAAAAAAGCAGTACTGGCTTACTCTGGTGGGCTTGATACGAGTATTATTCTTAAATGGCTTCAAGATGAGTATGAGTGTGAGGTAATAACCTTTACTGCTGATCTTGGTCAGGGTGAAGAGGTAGAGCCTGCACGTCAAAAAGCATTAGATATGGGGATAAAAGAAGAGAATATCTTCATTTTAGACCTACGTGAAGAGTTTGTAAAAGACTTTGTGTTTCCTATGTTTAGAGCAAATGCTATTTATGAGGGTGAGTATCTGTTAGGTACCTCTATTGCACGTCCACTCATCTCTAAAAAGCAGATAGAGATAGCACACCAAACAGGTGCTGATGCAGTGAGTCATGGGGCAACAGGAAAAGGGAATGACCAAGTACGTTTTGAGCTTGGCTACCTTGCACTTGACCCAGACATCGCAGTCATTGCTCCATGGAGAGAGTGGGACTTGAACTCACGTACAAAACTTTTTGCGTATGCAAAAGAACATGGTATAGACATCGATGGTAAAGGACAAGCGAAGCCCTACTCTATGGATGCAAACTTGCTTCATATCTCTTATGAGGGTGAGTGGTTGGAAAATCCATACAATGAACCAGAAGATGACATGTGGTTGTGGTCAGTCAAGCCTGAAGATGCACCCGATGAAGCTGAGTACATTACGATTAGCTATAAAAATGGTGACCCAGTGGCTATTAACAAAGAAGAGATGAGCCCAGCTACTATACTTACAAAACTTAATGCATATGGTAACAAGCATGGGATAGGGCGCATCGACATCGTGGAAAACCGTATGGTTGGGATGAAAGCACGTGGTTGTTATGAGACACCAGGTGGGACTATTATGCTTAAAGCACACCGTGCTATAGAGTCTATCACACTAGATAGAGAAGAGGCACACATGAAAGATGAACTTATGCCTAAGTATGCAAAACTCATCTACAATGGTTTATGGTGGTCTCCTGAGCGTCGTATGTTACAAGCTGCTATAGATGCAACACAAGACCAAGTGCAAGGTGATGTAAAACTCAAACTTTACAAAGGGAGCGTGACTGTAGTAGGTAGAAAGTCAGATGTGACACTTTACTCAGAAGAACACTCTACATTTGAAGCAGATGATGTTTATAACCAAAAAGATGCAGAAGGATTCATAAGACTTAATGCACTTCGTTTCATTATTGAGGGTAAAAAGCAGCCTGAACGTATAGAAACACTTATAGCTTCTACAGAAGATGAAGAGGGTGAGGAAGTATGTCGCATTGAAACAGGTACATATACTATCTGTCAGCGTATCAAACGTTTCTTTGGTTTTGGTAGAGATGAAGCACCAGCAAAACAGGGCAAAGAGTATATTAAAAAAGATTAAGTTTTATTTTAATATCTTCTCCATCTCTTTCAAAACTCTTGAAGGAGAAAAGTGTATGATTGATACTCTACTTAAGATATTTGGCACTATCTCTAAAAGTATATAGACAAATCCCAGCATGGGATAAAAAGCATAATATTCGGCTTTAAATTCTTTAAATGTATAGCGAGAGATAAACCACTCCTTGGCACTTATGGAACCTGAATCATAGAGTAAAACTTCCATAGCAAAAACAAAACCCCAAACGATATATGTAAGTAGTACTACAATGACGGCACCGAGTATACCAAATAAAGCAATTACAGCAGCTAGGAAAATAGCCATATAAATGGCAAAAGAGCTAAACCCAAGTGTAGCAAATACTGCCAGGGTAGAGACTATAAATAGTACACCACCTAAGAGAAAAAAGAGTTCAAGCCATTCTTTTTGTTGGGTGAAAGTAGGGCTAAAATAGGCACCTAGTAGTGTAATGGCAAATATCGCTAAGACAATAAGAAATAAAGAACGATACACTTGCATCATCACACCTGCATTAATCTAAATCATATAATTTTATGAGACTTTTGACATTTGCTTTGCGTCCAAGCCACTCTTGATAAAGTTTTGACATCTCTTTGGCTCCACCGTTTGCCAGTATATACTCTTTGTATCCTTTTGCAGCCTCTTTGTTGAACCCTGATGTTTCATCTAGGCACGAGAAGAATGCATCAGCACTGAGTACCTCTGCCCATTTGTAGCTGTAGTATCCTGCAGCGTACCCTCCTGCAAAAATATGTGCAAAACCATGTTGGAATTTGTCATACTTTGGTGCTGGAAGAAGAGATGTTTTTTCTCGTATGCCATCAAGCAGGGTTTGTATATTTTCACCTTGGTAGAGTCCTTGGTGTAGGGTGAAGTCAAAGAGTGAAAACTCTACTTGACGTAAGATGCCTAAAGCTGCTTGGTAGTTTTTGGTCTCTTTTATTTTCGCCATGAGTTCCTCTGAGATAGGTTCACCGCTCTCATAGTGAAACCCAAAACGTTTTAGTATGGCAGCTTCATACGCAAAATTCTCTAAAAACTGTGAAGGAAACTCCACCACATCCCATGCCACACCGTTTATGCCACTCACTGAACGCTCTTTACACTTCCCAAAAAGATGATGAATGGCATGTCCCATCTCATGGAAGAGCGTTACTACATCATCATGGCGTAGTAGTGAGGGGGTAGTCTCTGTTGTAGGGGAGAAGTTACACACGACAAAAGCAGAGGCAAGGTGTGTTTTGCCTTCACTGTCCTCGTAGTGAGTCTCCCAATCGTTCATCCATGCACCACCACGCTTCTCTTTTCTGGCTTCAAGGTCAAAATAGATACGTCCACTTAGTTTGCCATCATCAAAGATATCAAAGGGTTTGACACACTCATGCCATGTAGGTACATCGGCTGGTTTAAAGGTCACACCAAAGAGTTCTGAAACAATGTCTAATAAGCCCTGTAATACTTTTTCCTGTTGGAAATAAGGCTTTGTCATCGTATCATCAAAGTCAAACTTCTCTTTTTTGAGTTTTTCTGAGTAGTAGCCTATATCATAACGTGCCAAGTCTTCTATACCATCTGTTTTTTTGGCAAAGGCTTTCAACTCTGCTAGTTCATTTTTAGCCTGTGGCAAAGCCGCATCTGCCAAGTCATTTAGAAAAGTGATGACATCTTCTTCTTTACTGGCATCTCTTGTCTCGAGTGCATACTGTGCATAGCTCTCAAACCCAAGCAGTTTTGCTTTTTCATCTTTAAGTGCTAAAATTTCATCAATGACTTTAGCATTTTTGGGTGCTCTTGTTGCGTATGCTTTAGAGAGCTCTTTTCTATACTCCCTATTTGGTCCGTAGGTCATGTAGGCTAAGTAACTAGGCATTTGGAGAGTAAACTTATAGACGGTTTTACCCTCTATTTCAACTTTTGCTGCATCGATGTCAGAGCTTGGCATACCCTCTACATCTTTGGCATCTTCGATGATAAGTTCGTAGGCATTGGTAGCATCAAGCAGATTTTGTGAGAAGTTGTTGGAGAGTTCGGAGAGTTTCAGGCTTATCTCCTCCATACGCTTTTTCTCTGCTTCAGGAAGAGTCACACCGGAGAGTACAAAGTCTCTAATATCATGAGAAACTACTGTTTTGGCTTCATCTGACTCTGCTTTGATTTGTTCTATCTTTTTAAACAGTTCAACATTTTGTGCCATTTCTGAACCAAACTTAGAAAGCAGTGGAAGTGACTCTTCATAAGCCTTTTGCGTCTCATCCGAGTTCATTACTGAGTTTAGGTGAGAAAGAGGGGTAAAAAAGAGTCCTAGCTCTTCATCCAAGTCTTGAAGTGGTTTGAGTATTTTCTCGTAGCCAGTCTCTTTTGATTTTGTAATAGTATCGATGACTTTACGTTGACTGTTTAAAAGGCTATCAAGCTCTTTTGGGAAGTTTTTTAGGTTCTCTATGTGAAAGTTTTGAAACATGGGTAATATATCCGTTAATTAATTTTTTTGATTGTATCATTTTTTCTTAATGGTTTTATTAACACTAGAAGTTTAGGAAGCAATATAAGGTTAGAGATGAGTGCCGCGGTCATGACAAGCATGGTAAGTAAACCAAAGTAAATCGTAGGTATAAGGTTAGAGAGTGTGAGTATGGAAAAACCTATAATTACCGTAATGGAAGTATAGACCATCGCATAGCCAATACTCTCGTTGGTACGTTGCATGGTGGGTATGTAGTTAGTATCTTTACTAAACTCTTCTTTAAAACGGTGAATATAGTGGATGGTATCATCTACTCCGATACCCATGGCAATGGCTGCGATGGTAATGGTCATAATATCAAGAGGTATATGCAACCAACCCATGAACCCAAAGATGATACCTATAGGAATGATATTTACAATGAGTGCAATAATTGTGAGCATTACTGAACGAAAAAGAAGTAAAAACATGACAAATAAAATAACCAAAACGAGACTTAGTGTCATGATTTGCGAGCTAAAGAGTGACTGAAGCATATTGTTATAGATGACCATAAGGTTTGAGAGCCTAAATTCCACGACTTTAGGGTTAAGCAGATGGCTTAAATCATTGCGTATTTTTTTTAAAAGCTCATTACGGCGTAAGTCTTCATTAGAGTCTTTGATACGGGTAGAAAAACGTACTTGGTTATGGGATATATCTACATAAGGAGAGAGGATAATATC
>JALWME010000063.1 GCA_027083995.1 Sulfurovum sp. | reverse complement strand
GAGATGTACTCTTGCTGATGGGAGAAGATGAACAGCTAAATAATGCCACCCAATGGCTAGGAGCTTTACCTCTAGAAAAAAGAGGACTGCAAGTCATTCAAAGAGATAAGGCTACTTTAACTATTTCTCTCTTTGCACTTGCTATTGCACTCTCAAGTTTTGGACTAGTCTATCTACCTGTTGCACTCTCTATGGTAGTAGTTATTTATGGATTTTTAAAAGTGCTGACACCTTCACAAATGTACCACTCAGTACAATGGTCTGTCATCGTCCTGGTGGCATCTCTTATTCCACTAGGAGCTGCACTTGAAACATCAGGTGGCACACAACTCATCGCTGATGGCATACTCAGCATGACTCACGGCTGGTCAGCTATAGCTGTATTGGTACTCTTAATGGTCGTCACCATGACACTCTCAGACATGCTTAACAACATAGCTACTGTACTTGTAGCTGCACCTGTTGGTATAAACCTTGCAAAACATCTAGGTGTAAATCCTGATGCATTTCTCATGGGTATAGCAGTAGCAGCTTCTTGTGCTTTTCTTTCTCCTATAGGACACAAAAACAATACTATTATTATGGGACCTGGTGGGTATAAGTTTGGGGATTACTGGCGTATAGGTCTACCTTTGGAACTAATCATCCTTGCTGTATCTATTCCACTTATTTTGGTATTCTGGCCTCTATAAATCTAAAGTCTATTAAGCCATTTAGAGTATAATGCTTCTAATTAATATTAGGGATACAGTTATGGAACACCTCATCTGGAACATCGACCCCACTCTCTTGCATCTGGGACCTCTTCAACTTCGTTGGTATGGTCTTTTGTTTGTAGGCTCTTTCTTTTTGGGTGCAATGATACTAAACTGGATATACAAACGCGAAAGCAAAGACCCCAAAGTAGTTGAAAACCTGCTTATCTACCTTATGGTGGGGGCAGTGATTGGCTCTAGGCTTGTGCATTGTCTTTTTTATGAACCACAATTTTACCTCTCTAATCCTCTTGAAATACTCTATGTATGGAAAGGTGGATTGGCAAGTCATGGTGGACTTTTGGGTGTCCTTATCTCTATGTATCTCTTTGCAAGGAAATACAATGAATCTTACATGTGGGTAGTCTCACGTGTGGCAATACCTGGTGCTTTGACTGCAGCATTTGTACGTTTTGGTAATCTGTTTAATTCTGAAATATTGGGTAAGCCTAGCGATGTGCCATGGGCTATCATCTTTTCACGTATCGATCTTGAACCTCGACATCCTGTACAACTCTATGAAGCCTTTGCCTACTTAAGTATCTTTGTATTTCTCGTAGTTTTATATCGTAAAGTAAGCCCCTCTTTTGCAACAAAGATACTACCTGGCATATTTTTGGTCTTGCTTTTTACGGCACGTTTTTTTATAGAATATACCAAAACACGGCAAGCAGCCTACACTACAGAGTTACCCTTTTCAACAGGACAAATGTTAAGCATCCCTTATATCATAATCGGTATACTATGGATAATCTGGGCTTTAAAAAACAGACATACAAACAATAAAAGTACAACTGTTAAAAAACAATAAAACTATAAACAAAAAAGGTTTCATATGACCCAAATAATGTTGCAGAAATACTCTCTAGGCATAGACATCGGCTCTACTACGGTAAAATATGTAGTTTGTGATGAAAACTTTAACATCGTAGCCAAAGCCTACACCGCACATGATACCAAACAGGCTCCTACCCTCCTAAGACTTCTTGAAGAACTCTGTCAAACCCATACTGATATCTACAACAAGATAGACAAAACATATATTACAGGCTCTGGGGCTTCTCGTATTGCACCTACTATCAACGCACGTTTTGTACAAGAGGTCAATGCAGTAGTCCTGGCAGTTGAACATAACCATCCTGATGTTCGTGCAGTCATAGAGCTTGGTGGACAAGATGCCAAAATCATCCATTTTAAAATGAGTGAAGATGGCAAGCGTTCGGTGTTGACCTCTATGAATGACAAATGTGCATCAGGTACTGGGGCTACCATAGAAAAATGTTCTATGAAAGTAGGTATGGAGGCTGAAGATGTACAAAATCTTAAGTTTAAAACCGACAAGCTTCATCATGTAGCAGCCAAATGTGGGGTATTTGCAGAGACTGACATCGTAAACCTTGTGAAAACTTCTGTACCCAGTGATGAGATTATGAACTCATTGGCTGATGCTATCGTCATGCAAAACCTTACAGTACTTACCCGTGGTAACACACTAATGCCCAATGTACTTCTTTTGGGTGGTCCCAATACCTACTTGCCGTTTCTGCAAGAGTGTTGGCGTATGCGTATTACTGAGATTTGGGATGAAAGAGGTGTAGCGTATGACAAGTCAAAGATTGATGCACTCATAAACGTACCTGAAAACGCCCAATACTATGCAGCCCTAGGTGCCGTTATCTTTGGAGAGGGAGAAGCAAACAACGACCAGCCTTTTACGGGACTCATCAAGCTCAAAACCCTCGTTGACACAGGAGGAATGACAGACAATGACAACAACGATACGCCTCTTGTCAACTCTGTCCAAGAGCTACAAGCGTTTAAAGCCAAATATACTATCAAACCTTTTGTACCCCCGGTCCTCTCTCAAAAGACTACTTGTTTTTTAGGTATTGATGGAGGTTCTACCTCTTCTAAGGCAGTACTTTGTGACGAAAAAGGAGAGATGCTTTTAAAAGTCTATCGACTCTCTAAGGGTAATCCTATAGAAGACACCCTAGAGCTACTCCAAGAGATACAGGCAAAAGACCCTCATGGGTATTATGATATCAAAGGGCTAGGCGTGACAGGTTATGCAGCAGATGTATTGGGCGGTGCTTTACATGCAGATGCCAACATCATCGAAACCATTGCCCATATGAAATCTGCCCAGCATGAGTTTGGAGATGACATTCATGTTATCTGTGACATCGGAGGGCAGGATATTAAAGTCCTGTTTATGGAGAATGGCATGATGAAAAACTTCCGTCTCTCCAACCAATGTTCTGCAGGAAATGGGACATTGCTTCAATCTATGGCAAAGCAGTTTGGGGTACCCGTAGAGGGTTTTGCAGATATTGCTTTTGCCGCCAAGAAAGCCCCACTGTTTAACTATGGTTGTGCCGTATTTTTAGATACAGACAGGGTCAACTTCCAAAAAGAGGGATACAGCAAAGAAGAACTCTTTGCAGGCATCTCAAAAGTCCTACCTAAAAATGTCTGGCAATACGTAGTCCAAGCACCTAATCTCGCAGCCTTTGGAGACCACTTTGTACTCCAAGGTGGCACACAGTACAACCAAGCAGCACTCAAAGCACAAATAGACTACATCAAAGAGAAAGTACCGCATGCAAGAGTAGATGTACATCCTCATCCAGGAGAAGCAGGAGCGTATGGTGCAGCCATAGAAGCCAAAAATGTAGTTGCTCAGCGAGGATATGCAAGCTTTTGCGGTATGGAAGAGGCCCTTAAGATGACCTACACTTCCAAAACAGACGAATCTACACGATGTAACTTCTGTAGCATAAACTGCTCTCGCACTTTTATAGACACTAAAACACCCAGTTCGGACACCGTGCGTTATATTGCTGGTTTTTCTTGTGAAGAGGGAACAGTAGAGTCACACGAAGCATTGAAAGTGCTGAAAGCAAGTAGAAAAAACCTGCAAGAAAGTACGCCAAATCTTGTCAAAAAAGAGTCCAAAGCACTGTTTACCTCCAACTATACTTTAGACGACATGCCCACCTCAACTACACAGCTAACAGAACAAAAAGTCACACTCACACTAGGTGGTTGGGGGCCGACATTCAGAAGAGAGATAAGTCGCCCTTTCAAAGTCTCTGACAAACATGACAGAGCCTATAGACGTGAGGTAAAAATTGCTATCCCAAAAGTACTAAATATCTACTCTTTGGCTCCTTTTTTACGTACCTATCTTGAAGCCCTGGAAGTAGCAGACAAAAACATTGTATTTTCAGATTTCTCCAATGAAGACATGTACCTAGAAGGTGCCAAATATGGTTCAGTTGACTCCTGCTATCCAGCAAAAGTGGCACAGTCTCATGTCTATGCATTGCTCTATGAAAAAAAGTTTGCCCGTAAAAACTTTACATACATGTGGTTTCCTGCAGTCACAGAGTTGCCAGGCTATGTGAAGCATACAATGGGACAAACCTCATGTCCCATCATCTCCGGTACACCCAAAGTTGTCTACTCTGCCTTTACCAAAGAGAAGAATCTCTTTGAAGAAAAACATATCGACTATGTAGATGAGGCACTAAATTTTGACAACAAAGAACTGCTAAAAAAACAACTCTTTACTACATGGAAACAACGTCTTCGCATCACTGAAGATGAAAACAATTGGGCAGTAGAACAGGCTTGGAAAGCCCTCGATAAAAATGATGCAGACATTATGCAAGAGGGGCGTAGCATCTTAGAAAATGCTGTAAAAAACAAAGAAGTAGTCATTTTGTTGCTAGGACGCCCCTATCACTCCGACCCTGGTATGAACCATGAAGTACTGGATGAATTTCAATCCTTAGGGTTTAAAACTATCTCTATGCGTGCCATACCCAAAGATGAAGAGTATCTGTTACGCTACTTTGGGGATGACATCAAAGCAGGTCATGTGAGTTCGCCTTACGATATACGTGATGTGTGGGCAGAGAACTACTCTACCAACTCCGCACAAAAAGTCTGGGCAGCCAAATTTGCAGCACGTCATCCCAATGTAGCAGTACTTGATTTGAGTAGCTTTAAATGTGGACATGATGCCCCAACGTATGCAATCATAGATAAGATACTGGGAGCATCACGTACCCCTCACCTTACTTTGCATGACATAGATGCAAACAAACCAGGTGGCTCTATAAAGATACGGGTGAAAACCTTTGCCTACACCTTAGAACAATACTCTTCAAAATTAAAAGTTAAAAATGAGAAATTAGAAATTACAGCAGATAAAAATATTTTCAAAGAAAAGGAACTTGCATGAGCAATCCAATAAGCAAAAGTATCTCAATACAATACGCACAGCCATTCTTAACTCCTAATTACCCATTCCTAATTCAAATATCCAAAGGAGATTAATCATGAGTGTAACATGCAGTACAGTAAAAATGACAGACAGAAACGGTGATCTTTCGTTCTTGGGTCAAGAAGCCACACAATGGCGTGACACACCCAAAGCACCCATAGATTATGCTCCAAATAAAGATACCATTATGCTAGTAGGTGGTCTTACTGTCTTACAAGATAAGCTTATAGAAACTGCCTTGCACTCTATGGGCGAAAACTTTGTAGCACTTCCAAATCCCACTTTTGAATCTTTTCAAACAGGTAAAGCTTACGGAAACAGAGGGCAGTGTAACCCCACCTACTTTACAGTTGGAAACCTTGTAAAATACCTGCAAGATTTACGTGATAAAAAAGGACTTAGCGAAAAAGAAATCGTCCAAAAGTATGCCTATGTCACTGCTGGAGGGTGTGGGCCTTGTAGGTTTGGCATGTACATCACAGAGTACAAAAAAGCCCTACGGGATGCAGGGTTTGATGGCTTTCGTATCACCTCTTTTGAACACGACAAAGGCATCTTCCAAGGCAAAGATGAAGTAGAACAACTGCTAAATCTCTCTCCTAAATTTTTTATCACTCTGGTTAAAGCCATCATCATAGGTGATGTGATGAATATTCTTGGCTATAA
>JALWME010000062.1 GCA_027083995.1 Sulfurovum sp. | reverse complement strand
CTTCCTACCAATCCTACCCCTGCTATACCTATATGCATCAATTATCCTTAATACTATGTAGGATGGTTTTTTAACCCACCAATGTTGATAAAATTTCACCCTACATCATTTTACTTTTACCCAAAATGGAATACATTGCCAGAAGACAACATACCTTACGCGTTTTCTATCTTGTCTGCCTCAACATACACTTCAGAACCCATCTCTTTAAATTTCTGAGACATCTCATCCATACCTGCCTGTTTTGCCGACTCCACATCAGTCCCAAGTTCATCTGCATAGTCACGCACCTCAGCTGAAATTTTCATAGAACAAAACTTAGGGCCACACATAGAACAAAAATGTGCCACTTTTGCAGCTTCCATTGGAAGTGTCGCATCATGATACTCTCTAGCACGCTCAGGGTCAAGTCCGATATTAAACTGATCTACCCATCTAAACTCAAATCTAGCCAAACTCATCGCGTCATCTCTAGCTCTTGCTCCTGGATGCCCCTTGGCTACATCTGCTGCATGTGCTGCTATTTTATAGGTAATGAGTCCCTCTTTTACATCTTCTCTGTTTGGAAGACCAAGGTGCTCTTTTGGTGTCACATAACAAAGCATCGCACATCCGTACCAACCTATCATCGCAGCCCCAATTCCTGAAGTGAAGTGATCATACCCTGGAGCAATATCAGTGGTTAATGGTCCAAGTGTATAAAATGGTGCTTCGTGACATACATCTAATTGTTTATCCATATTCTCTTTAATCATATGCATTGGCACATGCCCTGGTCCCTCGATGATACACTGCACATCATGTTCCCATGCTATTTTTGTTAAGTGTCCTAGTTCTTCAAGCTCACCAAACTGTGCTTCATCGTTCGCATCTGCAGTACTTCCTGGACGTAAACCATCACCCAAAGAGAATGTTACATCGTAAGTCTTCATAATCTCACAAATCTCTTCAAAATGCGTATTTAAGAAGTTCTCTTTATGGTGGTGTATCATCCATTTTGCCATAATAGCCCCACCACGACTGACTATTCCTGTGACACGTTTAGTAGTCATTGGTACATGATGAAGTAGCAACCCTGCATGAATAGTAAAGTAATCTACCCCTTGTTCTGCTTGTTCTATAAGTGTATCACGGAACACTTCCCATGTAAGGTCTTCAGCAATACCGTTTACTTTTTCAAGTGCCTGATAGATAGGCACAGTCCCAATAGGGGTTGGAGAGTTACGAAGTATCCAGTCACGTGTGGTATGAATATTTTTACCTGTACTCAAATCCATCACAGTGTCTGCTCCCCAACGTGTAGCCCAAACCATTTTCTCTACTTCTTCAGCGATACTTGATGTGGTAGCTGAGTTACCAATGTTTGCATTGACTTTTACTAAAAAATTACGTCCTATAATCATAGGCTCTACTTCTGGGTGGTTGATGTTACATGGAATAACTGCACGACCTGCAGCTACCTCCTGGCGTACAAATTCAGCTGTGATTTGCTCTGGGAGATTTGCTCCAAAATTTTCACCTTTTAGACGGTTTTCACGCTCCTCGTCTGTAAGATACTGTTCTCTCATGGCTGCATCTTGATTCTCACGGAGTGCAATAAACTCCATCTCAGGAGTGATAATACCTTGACGTGCATACCACATTTGGGTCACGTTTTTTCTTTTTCCATTTTTGTCCATTTTGGCACGAAGTGGTGTGCGTACAAGTCCCTTTGCCCCTGCAGTTACAAACTCAAGCTGTTCATCACTTGAATACCCGTTGTCTGAAGGAGCCATAATACGACCTTCGTACTCCTCTACATCACCACGAGCAAGAATCCACTCTTTTCTAATCGCAGGAATTCCCTCTTCTACATTAATATCTACTGAAGGGTCAGTATAAGGGCCTGAGGTATCATAGACTCTCAGTTTTGTCTCATTGCCTAAAGTAATCTCTCTTACAGGCACACGGATATCTTTATGTATCGTTCCTTTTAGGTATACTTTCTGTGATGCAGGAAATGGTTCACGCGTTAGTTCATCATTTGAGGTTGAAAATTTGTCTTTAAATGCTTTTGTCATAATATCTCTTTCATAAATAGTAATATACGAAAAGAGAGAAGTGTCATACGAAGTACAGTGGATAATACCATGACTCAAAAAATCATCATATTATCCACCTGTTGCAGTATCACAGTCTCTTCCTTACGCTGGTTTTAACCAGTTCAAGTTCAGCGGGTCAAGCATTGTCTGCTATCTCAGCACTATATTTCAATAGTGCACCCCGAGAGGTTTGATAACCGCAATATAGTACAAATAAAATAAAAATGTTCTTAAAGCATCACTTGATTAATCCTAAAAGTGTATACTTGTCTTATAGATAAATACCAAAATAGGAGCATTACTATATGAAAATACTCTTTTTAATCATGGTAAATGTTAGTCTGTCTTTTACATCTGATGTACTAATCCATAGCAAAACAGGTCTCATGTGGCAAGACAATGCTGCAGTACAATATGTGCAAAAAAATTGGCAAGGTGCGTTAGACTTTTGTGAGAAACTACATTTGGCAGGACATGATGACTGGCGACTTCCAAGTATTAAAGAGTTAGAAAATGTTATCGAGTTAAGCAAAATAAGAGAAAAATCAAAAGATGGTTTTAAACATGTTGCAGTGCCTACTTACTACTGGTCTTCTACCCCACATGATTCAAGCCAAGACTTTGCATGGATAATGAACTTTACACGTGGCTATGCATACAATAACTACAAAACATATGAGCGTTATGTACGTTGTGTACGAGGTGAAAAAATACTTTCGACAAAAGAGAGCAAATAATTACTTTACTCCTCGTCTGTCTTCATCTCCACTAGCTCAGCCAAGAGTTCATTTATCTCATCTTCATCTAACTCATCACGTCCAAGTTCTTCAATGATAGCAAAACACTCTGTACGCATCTCACGCATCTCTTCTAAATCTTCTTTTTGAGAGATAGATGCCATTTTAGCTTTGTCTATAGCAGAAAAAAGCTCATCAATAGCCGCTTCGAGGTCTGGGATAATTTCTAGTTCTAAAAGATTTTTGAGTTTGTCTGCGTTTGTCATGCGGTAATCCTAATATTTAATATATGCGAATTATAGCAAAATAAATGTACAATGCCAGCAAAACTATACCTAGGAGTAAACAGATGCAAGAACCTAAAGACAACTCTAACAACACAGAACAAGCAGCCCAACACAAAACAAAAATAGATGCAATGTTTTATAAACGTGCCGATGCACATATCAACCTAGCCAACCAACAGATACAAGACAAAGTTCCTCCAGCAGATGCAACAAACGCACTCATGTTTGCTTCATCACGCTTTTCAGCCTGGATTACTGCAGTAGGGTTTCAAAGTGCAAAAGAGATGGAAAAAGAAAAAACTGAAATACTAGACTTCTTTACAACACAATACAGATTTATGCTAGAACAAAATTTTGATGACTATGTAAAAAACTTTGACACACTCATCACTGAAGTAAAAAAGAATCAAGAGAAAAAATGAACTTGGATGTAATGCGAAAAAGTTAATAGTTTTAGTGTGAGTAGCGTGAGGGAGCATATATTAGTCGTATTCTATGCCATAGACATAAACGAATTGCCATGCGAAACTACAAACAACAAACCCTTGTTGTTTGCTTCACGTTTCTCCTGTGACCGAACGAAACGAAGCCGTTTGGTAAAAGATATAGTGAAACAACACTATTAATGGCAGCCACAGCCTGTGCCGCAGCTTTCACCTTCTGATTTCGCTGCTTCAGTCTTAGTTGGAGCAGCTGCCGCTGCTCCACCTGTACTACACGCAGATACACCTGGTGCAGTGGTGGGCTGAACTCCTGCATTATCTGCTAGACCTTCATCATTGACTTTCTCTACAAATGCCCATAACTTGCTTGCAGCCTCGTGGTAGCGTTTAGATGTCTCAGAGTCTGGTTTGTGGTAGACTATCGGCATCCCTGTGTCTCCACCTATTCTTACAGCAGGCTCAATTGGTATACGTGCAAGAAGCTCTGTGTTAAACTCTTCTGCTACAGGAATAGTGGTCCCCATACCAAAGATATCTGACTCTTCATCACATGAAGGACAGATAAACCCTGACATGTTTTCTATGATACCCGCAGTTGGGATGTTCAGCTTGTCAAACATGTTGAGTGAACGTCTTGAATCATCTAATGACACCTCTTGAGGTGTTGTCACTGTAATACCAGCAGTGATAGGCACTGACTGTGCCAGTGAAAGTTGTGCATCACCAGTGCCAGGTGGCATGTCTATGACTAGTACATCCAGCTCTGACCATAAGATATCTCTTAAAAATTGATCTATAGCTTTCATAATCATAGAACCTCTCCAGATAAGTGCTTTACCCTCATCCATAATAGAACCCATAGACATAATCTCAACACCATAGGCTTTAAGTGGCTCCAGTTTATTGCCTTGAATTTCTGGCTTTTGACCATCTACCCCCATCATACGAGGGATATTTGGTCCGTAGATATCTGCATCAAGAAGTCCTACTTTTTTACCTTGCATAGCAAGAGCTATCGCCAAGTTTACAGAAGTAGTAGACTTACCAACTCCACCTTTACCAGAACTTACCATTACGAAGTTCTTGATGTGTGGAGCGATGTTCTTACCACTTACAGAGTTTGACATCTGCTTTGGTGCTTGTGGTGCATTGATATTGACATGAATCTCTTCAAAACCAGCTTTTTTTAACGCAGCTGTTGCATTTTGGATAAGTTCATTTTTCACCTCATCTGCTGATGATGTAATATCAAGCATAAGTCCTACTGTTGTGTTTTCCACAACGATATCTTTTACAAAACCAAATGTTACGATATCTTTCGTAAATCCTGGGTATGTAACATTTTTTAATGCGTCTAATACATTTTGTTCTGTCATAATTAACTCCTAAATACTAGATTGTAGATGAGTTATACCTAGTCAATCTTAAATTAGATTTAAAAAATGACTATTTAGTGATATAAGACAATAATTCTCTTATTAAAGCATGGATAAAGTATCACTTGTTATAATTCGTTACTATTTTACACATATAAGGTTTTTATTTGCAAGACACTACACTTATTCTTCTTGGTGCTGGTTCATCAACACGTTTTAAAAGTAATGTTAAAAAACAATGGCTCTATAATGACAACACCCCTTTGTGGTTACATGTAGCAAAATATTTTGAAACGCAGCATAGCTTTGCACAAGTGATACTGGTCTCAACAGCTGAAGAGACGCACTATATGAAACACTTTGCCAAGTATACCTATGTAACTGGTGGTGACAGTAGACAGGCATCTTTACGTAATGCCCTAGAGCATGTTGAGTCTAATTATGTGCTTGTCTCTGACATTGCTAGATGTTGCGTACCTGCTGATATGATACAACGTATTCTTCTGGCAAAGAAAAAAGCTTCATGTATCGTGCCAACTTTACCCATATCTGATACCCTTTATCTAGACAACAAACCTGTAGATAGAGAAAAAGCAAAAATTATCCAAACCCCTCAACTATCTCTTACCAAAGTCCTTCAAAAAGCGTTGCAAACTGAAACACTCTTTACTGATGACTCTTCAGCTATTGCCTCTTTGGGTGAGCCCATACACTTTGTAGAGGGATCCTCCCTAGCACATAAACTTACAACCCTGGAAGATTTAGAAAAATTGCCTTGTCTTCAAGCACCAAGCAACAAAACACTTACAGGGTTTGGTATAGATACACACCCTTTTGAAGAAGGTAAAAAGATGGTCTTATGTGGTGTCTGCTTGGATGTGGATTACGGGTTTAGAGCCCATAGTGATGGAGATGTCGCCATTCATGCTCTTATAGATGCTTTGCTTGGGGCAGCAGGTATGGGTGATATAGGTGAGTCATACCCAGACACGGAAGCTGCGTATACAGGAGCAGACTCAAAACTTCTCCTTAGTGACACTGTAAAACGTATAACTGCTTACGGATATACCATAGGCAACATTGACCTTACTATTATGGCAGAGAGTCCAAAAATAAACCCTTATAAGGAACAGATGAGAAGCACACTATCCTCCTTATTACACATACAAAAAAACTTTGTAAATATCAAAGCCACTACAGCTGAAAAAATGGGTTTCATCGGACGCAAGGAAGGTGTTACTGTTCATGCTGTAGCAACATTGAGTTATACAAACTGGAAAACATTATGAAAGAGAACAAAAAATGAAAATTATCATTATAGAAAATGAACTTTATCTAGCACAAAGTATCGCGGCCAAATTAAATGAAAACGGTTTTGATACAGAAATATTTAGCTCTACCAAGGAAGCTATCAAAAGTAATGGAGATGTCTACTTGCTCTCCACTAATATGCCAGGACAAGACACTACCCCGCTCATCAAAGCGTTTAAAGAGAGGATTATCATCCTTATGGTCAATTATATTAACAATGATACCGTCTCTCAGCCTCTGCGTTTAGGTGCAAAAGACTACATAGTCAAGCCTTTTATGATAGAAGAGCTTATGAGAAAAATAGAACACTACCAAGAATACCAACAACTTAAAAAACGTACTGAACTTTACCAAGAATATATGCAAAACCTTCTCAAAGAAATCAGTACAGCAGAGTACGCTGAAAAAATAACTACTCCTTTAGTCATAGAAACCAACTACCAAAGGCTTGTTGACAAAGTAGTATTTGAATATGCACAAAATAAAGATAAACTACTCACATTTGTACCGCTTACAGACAAAACATGGAAAGATAAAATCCAGACAAGTCCCACAGAGTCTCTGCTCTATATTACAGAGATACACACACTAAAAAAAGCAGATAAAGAAAAACTCCTAGAATTTCTTAAGCCTTATGATTTTATACTTTGCAGTACAGATGGACTAGAGTGTGAATTTGACACTATTACGCTTAACACTGACTCTAAACTTTATGATCAAAATGAAATTTTAACTATTGATGATTATGTGAAATTCATAGTAAATGCTTTCCAATACAAGTTCCCAGATACTGAACTTTCTAAAAAACTAGGTATCTCTAGAAAAAGTCTATGGGAAAAAAGAAAAAAATATGGACTCTTTAAGAAAAAATAAAAGAGAAAGGACCAATATGTCAACATGCAAAGCTCTACATATAGACACAGAAATACTCTCAACTTTGGCTTTGGTGCAAGCAGGCCTAATCTCTCCAGTTGATAAACTGATGAATCAACAAGAAGCAAAAGAAGTAGATAAAAGTAAAACCTATAAAAATGTTCCTTTCCCTTTTGCTTTTATCCTTGCACCCATCGGAGAGAAAAATCACCAAATCCTACAAAATCTCCAACATGGCGAAGTTGTTGAACTTATAAATGAAGGCAAAAAAGTAGGTGAACTCACTGTAGATGAGACTTTCTCTATAGACCCAAAGCAAAGACTTCATAACATCTATGGCACCTCTGATCTCTCACATCCAGGAGTTAAAAACACTGCTGCAAGACTAGGTGAAATAGCAGTCTGTGGTGACTATACTGTCAATTATCCACTCATAGAAGACAACATCAAACGTATCAAAAACATGATTACCAAAACAGGTGCTAAGTTTGTTTCTTCTCTTATGCTAGCAGCTAACCCTTTAAATCGTGCACATGAACGTATGATTAGACAAGCTGTATCAGATTCAGATTTACTCGTTATATTTCTGCGTAAACCTTTTACAAATGAGGGACTACGTTATGATATCAGGCACAATGCTCTTACAACCTTTATAGAAAATTTCCTGCCTAAAAACAAGGTAATTGTTATTCCTTTTGAAAATTCCTATATTTTTGCAGGCTATAATGAACTCATACTTGATACGCTTCTAGCAAAGAACTACGGCTGCCACCAGTTGGTTGTAGGGAAGAACCATGGAGGACTGGGACTCTACTATGATAAAAATAGACTCAACTCTGTCTTTGACCATTGTAAAAACATAGATATCGACATCAAAACAGTTGATGAATATGTCTACTGTGACACCTGTAAAACCCTAGTCAGTACCAGTACCTGTCCACATGGTCAACACCACCATGTACACTATCATTCAGACTCTATCATGAAGCTGATACAGTCTGGGCTCATCCCACCATCTATTTTAGTACGTAAAGAGGTTTCTGCAAACATCCTTGCAGCACTCTTTCCTGAACGTTTTGAAAATCTCCAAGAGATGCACTACTCCCTCATGCCAGGCTCTGGACTTTTAGAACAACAAAGTGAAGAGCAGTTTTATCTTAAACTTATCAAACTCTACCAGACTTCATCACTCACCTAGGAGATACACATGAAGATACAAAAACTTTTTCTCACCTTTTTTGGTGCTGGGCTTAGCCCTAAAGCACCTGGTACTGTAGGTACTTTAGCTTCACTCCCTGTGGGTCTTGTGGTACTGTACTACTTAGGTATGGAGACACTCTTTATGCTGACACTTGCCATCACCATCATAGGTATATTTGAAATCAACAAATATGAAAAAGCCACAGGTATCCATGACCACCAACAAATCGTCATAGACGAAGCAGCAGGTATGTGGCTAAGTCTCATGATAGCCTACTCTACAGCCATCACCATGGACTACCCCTACGCAGAGATACTATCTATCATCTTAGCTTTTGTTACATTTAGACTTTTTGATATCTGGAAACCCTCTACCATAGGCTGGATAGACAAAGAACTCAAAGGTGGCATGGGTGTTATGCTCGATGATGTCCTTGCAGGTATTGCAGGTGGGCTTTTATCTGCTATGATTTTAATAGGAATAGGAAAGTTGTTTTAATTGAACCCTCCAATAAACCTAAGCGTTAATTACCTATAAGTTCTGCTAAAACAGTCCTTATCAATCCTGCATACTCATTTAAAACCTCAGGTGAAATCTCTTTACCTGAACGGAATTTTTTATGATATTCTTCTAAAGACTTACGAAGTTTATCATCTAACCATAATTCTTTAAAAGAACTATCCATCTTCAGTTCCATCTCACCTCTTTTTGCATGAGAACGTTTAGAGACTTTTTGTGCATGAAACAAAGCACGTCCTAGCAATATATAAGTGAAATTTCTATTTTCCATGGGTCCCATCTGCAAGTAGCGTTTACCTAATGTTTGTCCCAATACTTTGACTTCTGAGAGCTCATCAAAGCCAAAGTATGCCCCAACCCCTCCAGTCAATCCACCTATGAGTCCACCTAATAACAGTGTATGCCCTGCAAATAATAAATCAATACCTGCTCCTGTCACAGCACCTGATGTTGCACCTGTGATGATAAGTTCTTTACGTGTCAACCCAAATACTGAGGCTGTCTCTTCAGAAAATAAATCCAGACCATCAAAGGTTAAACCTTCCTGTTCTAGCTGTAAATTATCATGGTTCCAGATATGCTCTATCTTATTTTGGGTAGCTATCTCTAAACTTCTTAAAGCATCTTTGTACCTAATATCTATGATTTCTCTGTCTTCCTTAGAGGCATCTTCTGTTTGAAACGTATATGTTTCTACCAAAGAAGTAGCTTCATAGACTAAGTTTGCTAACAAAGAAGCACTTCTCTCAAGCATCTGTTCTTGATACTGTTCAAAAAGCTTCATAGATGCTTTTACTGGTGCTACCCACTCCTCTTTAAGCTGTGCCATACTCTCCAATATACTCATATGCTGCGACAAACTACTCTGCATTGGATTAAAAATACGCACCATCTTAAAATACTGCTCTAAGGCCCTTTTCCACTCATCACTATAATCAAACTCATCAATGTGATTAATAAGTGCCATAGAGGGCTGTCCTGTCCAACGCAACACCTCCATCTCAGCTTCATACTCTGAACCATACGGTTTAGAACCGTCCACCACATAGATGATACCTGCACCATCCATGATGGGTTCAAGCAACGCCACTTCATCATTAAAGCGTGTATCTTCTTTATGTGTATTGATAAACGCTTGAACAACTTCATGCCTTTTATCTGCAGATACTTCATGTTTCTCTAGCCAAGCAAGTACATGCCTAGCCCTTTGAAAGCCTGGCGTATCAAAGAGTTCATAGAGAATTTTTCCATCCACACTTAACGGAAAAGAACGCTGTTTTGTAGTAGTCCCTGGTGTGTCAGATATCTGTACAGAATCATCCATTGCCAAGGCTGAGACTATGGAACTTTTACCTTTGTTTGGATGTCCTACTACTGCAAACCCAGGGTGTGCATCTAACGCTTTAGCCATACTTTAGCCTCATCTATTTGTATTAATTTTCTATCCCATATATCAATAGTTTTTTGCTTGACCTTGTAGTTATTCTCAGCAGTACCTACTGGTACAAGCACAACCTTATCTACCTTTATGCATAAATCTTTCATATAATCCACAAAATCCATCGTAGGAGGCTCCCATCCTTTCACAAAAAGAAGTACCTCCCCTTTACTTTTGGAGATAATCTCATTATCTTCATCAAAACTATTGGATCCCCCAACTTCAAAAAATACAGGGGCAATGATACCCATACTATCACACAGTACTACCAACTGGTCTTTACTTATAGCCCAACCTTGTACCACATCATAAGAGGCATCCAAATGGTGGATAATCTGTTTGTAATTCTCTTTGGTAGCCATAAATATCTCTTCATTTTTCAAAGCATGTGTAGTGATAATAGGTTCATTCATCTCTCTAAGAAGTTTACTTGCACCTGTGAGTGACAACATAGACTTTTTCACTGCCCTACGTAAAGCAAAGCTTGCCAATATATACAGCAAAAAACGTAAGAAAAGTGCATAAAAAAGTGTCGCCATTACCAAAAATTTCCACCACTCTCCAAGTTTGGATGCATTTGCTATCATCTCTTGGCTTAACTTATCTCCTAATCTAAAATATTGACTCTGTGCAATCAGTTCCATACCAGGAACGGCTGAAGGTACTATATCTCTCCAAGCAAAAGCTACTGTATTTAAAAATCCATGAAATACCTCAGGAGTTACTTGCAAGGTAGTACTCCATGCAAAAGCAATGTCTTTGGTCACCACCATGACAAGTAGCGCGATGAATAATCCCAAAGAAAAAAACAGAGCTATAAGCTGTGAGCGTTTGATGACTACCCAGTTTGCAAGCAAAGGATTGATTTTCAAAGTTTGTATATTTTCTTGCACCTTATGGGGTAAAAGTGCCAGTATTTTTTCCATCCAAAATGCGGGAGAGATATGTACCAAAAGACTTTGTCTGTTTTGTGTACGCAGCATAGAAATCAGCGTAAGTGTCATTGTCAAAAGTGGAAAAAACACAACCATTGCTATGAAGTAGATGACATTCACAGGCTCATGACCACTGTAGGCAAGCAGACCTATGCCAGAGAGTAATCCTAAAACAAAAGCTATCATGCTCAAGGTTAAAGTCACACCATACAAATAGCCTGTAAAAGTCTCTGCAATACTAGGTTTACTTAGTTTTTCTTTACGCTCTTGCGTCCACGCCAAAAGTTGTTCTAGTGGTTTGTTTTTTATCAAAATATGAGATAAACCAAAAGCACGATTCTCTTCGCGTCTAGTACTATCACTTTCTAGTAGTTCATAGAGATTTAAGTATGATTTGATGGTCATCTACTAGAGTTCCTTAACTAATTATTCGTTTGAAATATTATACTGAAAACTATGTTAAGGGGTATCGCTTATTCTTCAACATCTGCCAAAACAAGTGCAAAGAGTACATTCACCCCAGATTGCATTAAGACCTTTTGTGCTTCTTGCAGTGTAATGCCTGTTGTAATAATGTCATCCACAAGTATTACATCTACATCTTTTTTACCAGTATAGACAAAGTCTCGTGGATGAGATAAGCGAAACTGTAAGTTTTTGCCTGCATAGTTTACTCTATTTTGTGCCATGAGGGAAGCATGCTGTGGTATACACATATTACTTTTCATCTGGTGAGTCAATACACCCACATGGGCATAACCACTTTTTACATATTCATCTACTCCCACAATATAGACTATTCTATCATCTGCTTCTAAAAACTCCTCCATGAAAGGCTTGAGTGTCATATGTGAAAGTGCTTTGTAGATACGGTAGCCTTCAGGCTTATGTTTAGTTAGTAGTAGTGATTCTAAGTGAGCATATTTATAAAAATAGATGACATCCAGTGTACCTACTGTACGTGTCCCTATAGTTGCAGGAAAAAGATTTTTCTTGCAGGTTTCGCAGATAATTCTGAAGCTCAGTTTTGCACAAGAGTAACAACGCAAACTATCTACTCAAAATACTCTTCAATAATCTGAGGGAAGAGTCTGATCGTTCTTCTAGCCTTTTCTATCTTAGAATTAAACACTTCACCTGAGTGAGGGTAATTACTGACTATCTCTTCATAGATTCTAATCTTATCTTCCATGTGCACTTTTAATGCATCAAGTACTTTAATCATATTGTCTTTACTTGTTGCATACTTCATAAGCAGTTCAAACATACGCTTACGTGGATGTATCGCCATAGAATCACCTGCTTGGGCTGCTATATTTTTAATATCCCACCTAGAGATATAGATGCCAGACACATGTGGAGCTATGAGCTTTGCATACAAAGCTTCTGTATGTGAAGGGTAATCTTTTAAATCCACCGTTTCATCTGTAATGCATTGTCCATCTGGTCCAAATGCAGGTGTACCATGAAAATTTTGGGCACTAATGTTTTCAAAGTCTTTTCTTAAATCATCCATATTTTATACTCTCTTTTTTTTCTTAAGCAACAAGTTGCGTGAGCATTCTGCTGAAGAAAACTCAGCGTTAGCGTAGTAATCAGAGCTTTGCTCTGTTTTCGTTATATTAATAGACTCAAAGTCTTTTCTTAAATCATCCATTATTAATCTCCTTATTATTTAATCAATAGTGGAATATCATCCACATCTATTTTCGTATCAAACCAACGGTGAGCTAGTAACATTATTTTTGCTATAAACACTATTTGATCATCTAGGTATGCTTCATTATCAAACAAATTCTTTGCTTCATCTTCTAAGCAATAGCCAAATACTTTACCTTCTTTTATTTCTATAAAATCTACACGTTCTTCTCTTTTTGCACAATCATTTACATCCTCACAATAGTTTATGGCTTGTTTGGAAAACTCACGTTCTATCATCATTTGTGTGACTTTAGACTGCCCTACACTTTTCATAGTGATATCAAAATGCTCATCTTTAATATTTAGTGCTATTGCTGTTGCATTTTTACCGTTTAGTTTCATGATTTTATTAAAGTATTTACGCATATAGCCTGTTTGTGCATTATGACCAAGTATAGTACAAAGATCTGTGTCTGGCTGTATCTCTTCAGGTTTCATATTGCCGGTCTCTTTGAAACATGGCAAAGCCCTGCTTCAATTCCTCTCACTAAAGTTTCGTCTATCAACTCAAAAATAATTAACATAATTTATTTATCTTTGCCTTCCAGAAGTGCTTTCATATCCAGTGCATTACTATGTAAAAACATCGCCTCTTCCTCTTCTATCACACACCGAGGACAGGTCTGTTCTCCACCTGTATAGGTGAAATTATTCCCACATTCGTTACATCTTTTAATGTTAAAAGTTGCCAATGTTCTTTGTGTCGGCTTGAAGAACTCTTTGATTTCAAAACCTGATTGCAACTGTATGGCATCAGGTTCACATACATCATGACATAAACGACACTTCACACAAAGCATTGCATCAAAATTTATCAGTGAAAACTTAGTATCAGAACTTAATGCTCCCGTAGGGCAAATACGATAACATATCTGACAGTTGGTGCAGGAGTCATCTATAAACTTCTGTGAAGTAAAACTTACCTCCTCTTGAGGTAACACTTCAAATACATCGGGTACTCCTGCATGTTTAAGTGTGGTAAAAAGTATCTTTCTTTTGTCTGGTAGGTTTTTCTCTTTTATTTTGGCAATAGTACGTGTATCTAACTTAAATGCTTTTAATTCATCTGCTTCTACAGCTTCATCAAAAGTCATTTTATGCTTGACAACACCCTTAAGTGAAGCATTCCCTAAAAAAGAACGTCTTGATGAGACGGAGTCTTCTACGAGCTCTCTTTTGTCTTCTTTTGATGTAATATCTTTCTTATCCATGTTTGTCTCTAAAGATTTTGAGGAAAAGGAAGAAAGTACAAAATTTGCCTCATCTATACGTGCACCTATCTGTTCAAAAAGTATAGAATCCTCATCATACGAAGAGATATCAAGCGTAATAGGCTCTTGCGATGCCAATGCCAATGCAATAAGGTGTTCAACACTTAGTACAGAAATGCAAGGTATATTAAACTTAGGAGAAATTAGCCTTATCTTAGACTCTAAAAAAGAGAAAAAAAACTCTGTAGTAGAAAAATCAGAGAGAGAAAATGCCTCAGTAGGACATGCTCCTATACATGCTGCCGCTTCTACCCCTGTTTTATTTGCGAAAGTTGGAAGGTTATCGAGTAACTGTATAGACTCTGGACATGCATCCACACATTTAGTACACTCAGAAAATTTTGAAGTAGCTCTTACACAGGCTGAAAGGTTAAAATAGAGTGACATTAACTAACAGGGTTCCCACAATAGTCTGCCAACTTCTCTGTCAAGTACTCAAAGTCAGAAAGTAAAAACTCCAATGTAAGCTCACATCCATCGTGATATAATGGTGTACGTGATTCACGTTTGGCATTGATAAGAAAGAGTGGTGACCACTCTAAAAGATGCTCTTTTAAAAAAGCACGCTGCACTTGATACAACTCACACAATGCATCTTTGTCATCTTCTGAAAATGCCTTAAGTGATGCCACACAAAGCATATACATAAACTCCAATTCTACCCCTATATGATCAGGGCTTACAACCCTTGCTTTGTGTAACTCCACTTGAAAGTCCAAATCTCTATAAAGACTAAGTACAGGATTGTCTCCGCCAGACTCTATCATCTGGTCATCTCTGGTATAAAAAGATTCATATGGTACAAGATGCATCAAAAAAAGACTTGTAAAATCAACATTATAGTATTCATTAATAAGCTCTTTTCTACTAAGTTCTGTACGCTTACTCCATATTTTGTAGTTAGGAAATAACGCAAGCAATGCTTCATCTTTTTCTATCGTATCTAAAAAAGTGTCATCTACTTCGACGAGCATAAGTCTTGAAATCAAACCATATATAGCTATACGATTTTGCAGTTCTATTTTTAGTTCTTCCATCAATATCATTCTTTCTTAATTAAATGTTTTGGCACTATACCACTTTCAAGATAAATACAACGTAAATGGGTAACTTATCTGGGAAATTGTATAAAAATCGGCTAACTGATTGAGCCTGCTGCTGAAGCAGACCCAGTATTAACATAATCTTTAGAACTTTGCTTTAAAGATATAAACCTAGCCTTTAATATTCACAGCATACGCTTTGTCAGATAAAGGTACAGCTGGACGTTTAATGTGTTGAGGACGTCTGAGTGTATCGTTACTGTCAAGTGGACGAGTCAATTTATCTCTCCATGCTTGATATACTTTCATATTGTTCTCATAGTTCACATATATATCACCAATAACATCATCTTTGCCTGCAAGTTCAATAATAACCTTTTGATGCCATGCATGATGCCCTGAAATAGGGTCTGGGTGTGAAGGTGCCACAGCATTTTGCCATGAACCAGAAAGTCCATCCCACCAAATATTATCTAGGTCTCTGTTATATGCTTTAAACTGCCAAGAGTCTTTATTTTCCTCCATACCCTCTACAATACCTTGAGTTGGTTTAAGCGTACCTATCTTGCCATCCATAGTCATATCATAGAGTGGCGCACCTAGTCCCATCACACCCAGCTTATGCTCAAATCCTGGAATATCTACTGCATTTTTAAGTTTCCATCTACCTGCATGGTGTGAACATGCAAGTACACCTGGCATTGTAGCCTCTGTTGGTACAGCCATAGCGATGAAATAACCAGACTCAAGACCTGAGACAGTATCTGTGATTGTCACTTTTATGGCATCCCCTCGTTTAATACCAAGTCTCTTCGCATCTTTTGTATAAATCCACACTGGATTATGGTTTTGTGAAATCTCCATAAGGTGCTTGGAGTTTACAGAACGTGTATGAATATTATATGGCAATCTAAATACTGTATTGAGTGCAAACTCATTCTCTTTTTGCATAAAGTCATGGTGTACATGCGTAACAACATGGGTCATTTTTACTCTATCTTCTTTTGTTGTTGGATAGATAGGTATAGCATACTCTGGCCATTTCCAATCTTTAAACCACTCACAATAGAAGTCAAGTTTTTTAGTCAAGGTATGAAAACCTTGCACAAGTTCCCCCTCTACTTCAACACCAATGGCTTTTTCTTTGCCATGTGAATCTGTAGCTAAGATGACACCAAATTCATCTTTTCTTACATGCTCTTCTGCATACTCGTGGCCATGAGAAATATAGGTTGAGCCTACTTTTTTAAGTGGTCTCTCTTGTGGCTTATATATATTGTCTTCTTCTAGCCATGTACCTCTGTCTCTCATCATTTCGTAGTTCGGGTACCTAGAGTCAGGGTATGCTGCTTTTGCTGCTTTTTTCAAGTTTGGAAGCTTGTCAAATGCTGCTTGATACCACTCAGGAATGGTTACGGCTCTAGTTGGATCCTCCTTAGAAGCCCAGTATTTTCTTACACCTAAACTTCCATCTGGATCTATATGGTGTACCATAATATTTGCCCAGAACTCTACCTCTTCCCATACTTCACCAAGTCCAGCCTCTATATGTGCTTCTAGTGTAGCTCTTGTTGGGTCTTTTGGTTTCCATCCTGTTTTTTCCAATGCCACACGAAGGGCTGGGTTACGGAATGACAACCATCTTTTTGGTTCGGTCGCTTCAGAGTGTTGGTCATGTCTTTCTCCTGCAAGCCCTACAGGCAAGATGAAGTCACAATACCAGTTTGTCTCAGACCATGTAGGAGAGAGGTTGAATGACATTTCAATTTTGTCTTCACGCTTCAAAAGCTCTATCCATCTAAATCCATCTGGATTAATCCAAACAGGGTTATACATACGAGGCATCCACACAGCTAATTTTTCAGGCACATTAAGACCTTTAGCGTTCCATTTATTTCTCCACTCATCATCAAGAAGCAAGTGAGGCATAATATGACTCAACTCATAAGAAGAGAGTGGATACTCAGGTGGCCAAGCAATTTCATTCCAAACATCTACTTTGGGAGGTCTGGTTCCTGCCTGAGCTGCTGCATCACCTTTACCATTGACTGAGATAACATGCCAGTGGTGTAGTCCTACCCCACCTTTGTCTCCAGCCATAGCTCCACGAAGGACAAACGGTAAGAAAGCAGAACGTGCAATCATCCATCCACCTTTGTGACCTATTGGACCTGCTCTCCAGATGTAGGTTGCTACTCTTGCACCTGCATCTATGAACATATCGTAAAGTTTTTCTACAATACGTTTTTCTATACGGCACTCCTTTGCCACAAAGTCAAGTGTATAAGGAGAGTACATTTCAGAAATCATCGCGATGAAGTCTTCATAAGAATTCCCTTCAGGAATAGACTTGATATATTTTTTCTCAAGAAGTACATTAAGGTATTCTCTGTCTTTCATCAAGTGATCCCAGTTTACCCAGTTTTTCACGAAGTTGTGGTTTACAAGGTCTTCACCATTGACACCTTTTTCATTGAGGATACGGTTTGCAAGGTAAAGATACAAAGCTGTCTCTGTTCCTGGCCAACAAGGGACCCATAAGTCTGCCATACCAGCAGAATTTGAAAGTCTAGGATCCATAACCACAAGCTTTGCACCTTTTTTACGGGCTTCAGCAATACGTCCTGCTGCTTGCTGAAAGTAGTGTCCTGCATCTGCTGCATGAGAAGACTGAAGGAAGATAAGCTTTGCATTTGACCAGTCTGGTGAATTTCTGTCATCATTACTCCACTGAATAGTCCCTTGTCTAGCACCTGCAGAACAGATGTTAGTGTGAGAATCATACCCATCAAGCCCCATAGAGTGTGGTACTCGGTGACCAAAACCATTTTCATTTGGACGGCCTACGTGATACATAATGGACTTTTTGGCAATCTCATCACCCACCTTGAGTGTATCATGCATTTTCTTACCAATCTTCGCCATTGCTTCATCCCAAGTGGTTCTTACCCACTTACCTTCACCTCTTTTGGAACCTGGTGCTCTCATCAAAGGAAAAGGAATACGGTCTGGATCATACATTTGTGACTGAGTTGCATAACCCTTTGCACAGTTTCTACCACGAGACCCTGAGTGTAATGGATTACCCATATACTTTGTTACCGCTAGTTGTCCACCCGCTTTGTAGGTAGAGAGATCTACCCATGCAGTCAAACCACATGAAGCTTCACAGTTTGAACATGAAGTTGGTACAAGCATGTACTCTGTAGCCTTAATCCCATCTGGATTTTCTTTACTCTGTACACCATGACGGCTTGTACCACCACGCTTCCAGTCTTCTCCAGAAAGCTCCGTAAAACTATCCCACTCTTCAAGTGGTGGATAAAATGCAAGTGTCTTTGGTGTAGCTGTAAACTTAGTCTCAGCCTGTGCAGGTGTCTGAGCCACTGTTTTAAATACACCTGCTGCCAGTGTTGCCCCTGCTACAGAATATGCTGTACCTTTAAGAAAAGATCTTCTGCCTTCTATAAAGTTATTGTTATCATTTTTCATTGATTTTGTCATCTGTTTATCTCCTTAACTCAACGGTAGCATTTGTGGTATTTTAAGCCATACATCTTTTACCAAGAATAGCCCTACCAATGCTGAAAGTGCTGCAACTCTAAGCAGCGTCATATTTTCTGATTTCATATAACTCATTCCCAAGAAGAATGGGATAATAAATCCTAATACCATGCCAATCCAAAATCTAATGTTATACTCGCCACCTAAATGAACATATGCCAATACTGCTTCTGCTTCTGCTGATTTGAATGAGAAAAAATACTCAGACATATACATGGCAAAAGAGAAAAATACAGAAAATGTAAGTACCAGTGCTAAATCTTTTCTCGCTTCTTTACTCCATGCACCAGACACAAAAATAAGTGCTGCAGAACCAGCCATAAGTGCTGCCCATATCATTTGCATCACTTCTGTAGGTGCCTGCCATAACTCACGTGCAGATGATTGAGCCATAATAATTGCGGTATACGTTGTAACTGGAATTGCCAAGAAGACAAGAAAAGGCATGATTTTTTCATACAGTCCTTCATTGTTCCTACCCCATTTTGTGAGCAAACAACCTTTAAAAGGAACCCCTGGAAATCTAGTACCTACCCCAATAGCCAAAAGAATGGTAACAAGCCCTAAGAAAATAGATGCCAACCATGCTCCTACTGTAATAGACGAGGTCCAGTGTGGGTGCAAGAAAATATTTATCATTCTGTATGGCTGGTGCAAGTCGATTAGTGTAAACAATAAGAAAATATTGAGTGACACAAACGCAATAAGTGGCATCACCCATTTAAGATTTGGCATCTCATCATTTTTATGTCTAAACCATAAAAATGCTGCTAAAAAAACCACACCTGTACCGATACTCTTTGCCCACATGTTTACAGTAATGATACTGCCCCAAACAATACCTTGAATAGGCACATCAAGTGTGACTACGGCTTGTGTTGCGCCAATTGTACTTTCTACCATCTTAGTGTCCCCCTTCTTGTTCATGTGATTCAGTGGAAGTTGCTGACTCAATTAAACTTGTGTTGTCTACAGTATCATGCCCAGTAAATGGTGCCAAAAACCTATCTAAAATACCATGATTTTTATCACCTACATGCTCTAAATGTGTAATATCATTAAAGAGGTTATAGCCCTCTATACGTTGATGTGCCAATGGATTGAGTGTCTGGTTACCACCACCGACATAAAAATGTGTAGGCGTTGTGTGTTTTTCAGGTTTACGTACCTGAACAGCACCCTTGTGTTCCATGATATAAAGTGAGATATTTGAGTGGTCATCTTCAATATCACCAAAGATATTTGCTTCAACAGGACAGGCAACCACACATGCTGGCATCATACCAGACTCAATACGGTGTGCACAATAGGTACATTTGTCTGCTGTATTTGTCTCAGGGTCCATATAGATTGCTCCATAAGGACAAGCCATCATACACCCTGCACATCCTATACATCTGTCTGAATCAATATTGACAATACCATTTTCCAAATAATGCAATGCAGATACTGGACAAATACGTTCACATGGTGCATTCTCACAGTGGTTACAACGCAATGGCGTAAATGACCTTCTTGTATCTGGGAATGTCCCCAAATCAATATATTTGACACGTAAACGCCATGTACTAAGCGGTATCTCATTTTCCACTTTACAGGCGATTTCACAACCCTTACAACCCATACACAGGTTAAGGTCAACTAAGAAACCTAGTTTCATATTTCCTCCTTGATGTTATTTATCTCTTTTAAAAAATAAATTTCTAAATACGCATTTATTTTAATCTATTGATGATTAACTTTGAATGAGTTATAGTAAAAAATAGTTGAATTACTGTGATTCATATCAAAATGAGTCATTATGTACCGAAAACTACACTATAATCAATATCAGTTATTCTCATGTATAAGATGAATTTTTCTTCTTAATTTACTTATAATAAATGAAAAATTGATTTATATATCTTAAATCTTGAAAGAAAAAGTAGACCCTTTTTCTTCTTCACTTTCTATCTCAAGTTGTGTACCATGTAAAGCTAGGATGCTTTTGACGATGGACAATCCTAAGCCCATAGAGTTATCCCAGCTTTGTGTACCTGAACGGTAGAACTTTTTGGTTATTTTAGTGATATCTGAAGAGATGATACCTGCACCCTTGTCTACAACCAATATACGCCCCTCCTTGATAATGACATAAATCTCTTTTTTAGAGTATTTGAGTGCATTTTCTATAAGGTTTTTCAAGACAATCTCCAATAGTGTCCTATCTGCC